>JANMJN010000998.1:0-2403 GCA_031371355.1 Saprospiraceae bacterium | reverse complement strand
GACGAGTCGAGGCTCAAACAATGAATCTTTTTTTGTTGCCAATCGAAAATCACCCTGGTGGTTGATTGCGATTGGCATGGTCGGCACGTCTATTTCGGGTGTCACTTTTATCTCTGTGCCTGGCTATGTCGCTTCTTCGGCAATGTCGTATATGCAAATGGTTTTTGGCTTCCTATTGGGTTATCTTATCATCGCTACAGTATTGTTACCGATGTATTACAAGATGAACTTAATTTCGATTTATACTTATCTCGACCGCCGTTTCGGTACGACGGCTTATAAAACAGGGTCATTCTTTTTCATATTGAGTCGTACAATTGGGGCATCAATCCGCTTGTTTTTGATGTCAAAAGTGTTGCATACTTTTGTTATTGAGCCGCTTTTTGGCATTCCTTTTTGGATAACGGCTTTTGTGACCATTGCTTTGATTTGGTCTTATACATTCAAAGGCGGTGTCAAAACCATCATTTGGACGGATACTTTGCAAACACTTTTCCTTATTTCGTCGCTCATCATGACCATCGTGCTCATTGGTCAAAACATGAATTTGGATATCAATGGATTGATTTCCACTGTCAAAAACGACCCGCGTAGTCAGATTTTCTTTTTTGAAAATGGTTGGTCAGATTCTAAATTCTTTTTCAAACAATTCATCTCAGGGGCATTAATCGCCATCGTTATGTCTGGACTGGACCAAGATATTATGCAAAAAATCCTAACTGTTAAAAATATCAAAGGGGCGCAAACCAATATGTATGCTTATTCGAGCATTTTGGTTTTCATGAATTTGCTTTTTCTTTCGTTGGGCATTTTGCTTTTCATTTATGCAGGACAACACAATGTTGAAATTCCGTCAAAAGAAATCACGACTTGGCTAAACGGTGTAGCAACCATCAAAACAGTGCCTGATACAGACCTTTTGTTTCCAACGATTGCCTTGAAATATGCACCCGTAAGCATTGGGATTTTGTTTGTTTTAGGCTTGACCGCTTCGAGTTATGCCGCCGCAGATTCCGCTTTAACTTCTTTGACGACGGCTTTTTGCATTGATTTTCTCGGTTTTGAAAAGAAAGACGTGAATTCGCCCACCAACTCGAAATTGCGCCACCAAGTGCATCTCGCTTTTTCGGCTCTGTTTTTTGTGCTCATTTTAGTTTTCCATCAAATTGCAACGGGTGAGATTATCAAGCTCGTATATGATTCAGCCTCAATTACTTACGGACCTTTATTGGGTTTGTTTGCCTTCGGTTTTTATACGCGACGCAGCATCATTGACCGCTATTCTCTTGGCGTTTGTCTCGTTGCTATTTTAGTAACTACAGCGATTTATGCTTATAATGGCTATTTCGGTAACTTGATTTTCGGTTATAAGTTTGGCTTTGAATTGCTCTTACTCAATGGCTTTCTGACGTTTGTGGGTTTGTGGGCGATTTCTAAAAAGGGGAATCATAAAATGTAACAATTGGCTTTTCATTACAGGTTGTATTATTCGCCGAAACGTGAGTCATTGTTAACCGACATTAAATCGTGATAAGGCTTCATCAATATCACCAAAATAACTTGAAAACGGCTTGACTTCCCATTTACTCGTTCCATGATAAACTATAATAGGCATAACAACCCGCAACGGTTGTTCCATCTTTATCTGCGTATTATAAGCCCCCTTGTTTGTAATCACCTATCTGTACGTTAGGATAGGATGGTATATAACTTTTATGTTCAATGATGAAGCAAAGTTGTGCAAATCCCTTTTTATCAGGATGTTGACATCGCCAAACAATATCAGAATAGTATTCAGCCAATTTGGGTGTTATATAGGACGTTGTGTCCAATTCAAGCGTTTCAATATCTAATTTTTCAAATAGATTTTTTGGAAATAGATGTATGAAATAGTCCTTAACAACTGCTTTCATCGTAAAAATAAATTTTATGAACTTGTCGTGTGGGTTATTGATTTGCTTGTCATCAGGCTCGTTTGTTTCTTGTTTTTTTTCTTTTGGCATGTTTAGTATTAGTTTTCGCAATATGTATAATTCGTCTTAATTGCAAATTTATAAACAAAAAAATTAATAAAAAACCTTATTTTAAAACTTTTTTTTTATAATAAATGCTAATAATTATGTTTGATTGATTTGTAAACCAACAAGTTTCTAAACTCAATCAATAAAAAAAAGAGGCTTCGTGATGTGTATTACGATTCGGCTTTCTATTTTAGCCAAAATTTTTAAACCCACCTTTTTTAATCATTCAGCTAAATCAAATTACAATGTTTAATTCAAAATCAAGAATTTTAGCCCCCTCTGTAATAGCGGCTATTTTTATGTTTTTTGCTTGTCAAAGCACACCTAAATTTCCAAACTGTACCGACACAACCACTTGTCTACCTGCTGTCGAAGACAATGC
>JANMJN010000919.1:0-8293 GCA_031371355.1 Saprospiraceae bacterium | reverse complement strand
GATATAAATTCTTAAATTGAAAAATGGCTGTATGGTAGCGAACCAAACAGCCATTTTTCAATTTAAGAATAGCCTTAAAAAAAAGAAAACCCCTGCCGCGAGGACAAGGGCTTCTAACCCAAACAAATAAACACAAAAACTATCTTGATATCACAAAAATAGGAGCAAAAGCTAAACGATAATTAATGAAAATTAAAGAAAACACTTTTTAAACTACTTCTGGATAATTGAATTTAAATTATTGGGTAAAAGTAAAGGATATAATTGAATTTGCCAAAAAAAATTATTCAATTTTTTTATGTAACGCAAATAAATACCCTAAAAGAGGTGTGAATCATAGCAAAATGTGTGTGTTTTAACCTTTTTGACTTGTAAATCCTAACTTTTTCGATTACTAATTATTGATATTGTTTCGGCTACTTTGTCATTTTTGTAACATATTTTATTTTATCCGATGTAAGAGATATAAAGCCTTGCGAAGGATCAGAACCTTCGTGAGTTTTTTGTTAGAAAACAATAAATGCTGCGGAGCTAAGATTTATGCCTTTTTATTTGATTTCGCATCGGATTTCGGCGCAAAAGTATCATTAGAAGACTGCTTGCTTTTGCTTTCAGATTTATAATCTGAAACAGCTTTGCTTTTGCCGGACGTTTTGTCAGCGGGTGCTTTTTTTACGTTTTTCGTACCTTTGTCTTTACTCATTTTATTGAATTTTAAATTGCCGCAACGGATTGCGTCAGCTGTGAATGAATTTCCACACCACAAAGTTAAGGGTTCCTTTTTGGAAATGGTTATTTAATTTTAAGTAAACGCCTTGAAGACCCTTTTTTTTTTCTGTGGGGTATTGACATTGTTATAAATTCGTTGTTTTTTTGTAAATGATTACAAATCAATTATTTACAAAATTCAAATACGATTTTTATAAAAACCAAATACTATGACGAAAAACCTCTTACTCCGTAAATGGGCACAAACGTGGGACGACTTTGTAGGTCTCTTTTTTCCACGCCTTTGCTTGGCTTGCAATCAACCTATCACTTTCGACGAAACTTTTATCTGTTTAGACTGTCAGACGACGCTGCCAGAAACAGATTTTCATTTGTCGAAAAAAAATGCTTTCACAGAGCGTTTTGATGGACGTTTACCCATCGAATCGGCGGCAGCATTGTTCTTTTTTACCAAAAAAAGCAAAACACAACACCTCATTCATCAAATTAAATATGAAGATAAACGAGAAGCTGCTTTTGAATTGGGTCGTTGTTTGGGTCAAAAACTGGTACAACAGCCTCATTTTCAAGGTATTGACTACATCATCCCCGTTCCGATGCACCCTAAAAAACGTATCCTGCGTGGTTTCAACCAAGCAGAACTTTTTGCGAATGGACTTTCAGAAGTCATGCAAACACCCGTCGCGTCTTCTTTTTTAAAAAAAACAAAGATGACAGAAACCCAAACCAAAATGTCGCGCCTTGAACGCATGAGAAATACGGAAGATGTTTTTCATGTCACTGACCCCTCAGTATTCAGCGATAAAAACATACTTATAGTTGATGATGTGATGACTTCTGGGGCAACTTTAGAAAGCTGTACCAATGCCTTGTTAGAAGCAAATCCAAGCATAAAAATCAATTTTGCCACCATCGCATTTGCAAAAACGACTTAAATTAAGACCTCGAAAATGAAAACAAACTTAATCAATTGGCGTGAAATGCCCTTTGTCCGTCTATTCATCCCATTCGCTTTGGGCATTGTTGGTGCTGAATTTTGGCAGCCCAGTTCACCTACTCTAGGCAACGTAATACTTTCATTATCAACACTTTGTATCGCTTTTTTTGCTCTAAAAAAAACGATATTTCAAAAGCGTTGGGTCTTCGGCATACCCCTCAGTATTTTTTTGTGTTCACTCGGTTATCAGTCCGTTTATTATCACAATGAAAACAATGTACCCAATCATTTTAAAAACGTATTAACGACTTCCGATGAAAAAATAATCGTAGGCATTGTCACCGACCGTGTAGAAAAAGCGACAAATTTTCGCATAACCATATCGGTGCAAAAAATAGGGAATGAAGCCGATTCGTTGTCCGATGTTTCAGGAAATCTGCTTGTTTATCTGAAAAAGGATACCCTTCTTGAGTCCCCCCCTCAGTACGGCGACCTCATATTGACCAGAGGAAAAATCGCTACAGTTGAGCCGCCTAAAAACCCCGATGCTTTTGATTTTCAACGATATTTGCATTTTCAAAACATTCATTTTCAATTATTTATACATAGAGAGGATATAAAAGTATTAGCTGCAAATCGAGGTAATCCAATTGTACAAATCATCTCATATGGACAAAAGCGATTGATAGAAATCCTTAAAGTGCATTTGCCTACTGAACGCGAATTTGCCGTTGGTTCTGCCCTCATTCTCGGCTACCGCGATGCTGTAACCGAAGAAGTTAAAGATGCTTATGTGGGGACGGGTTCGATGCACATTTTAGCTGTTTCAGGTATGCATATTTTATTGATTTTCAATGCTTTTGAGTGGCTTTTGCGTTTTTATAAATCAGGGAGCCGTCGCTGGCGATGGACAAAAACAATTGTCTCTATTCTACTCATTTGGATTTTTACTTTGTTAACAGGTGCTGGGGCGAGTGTGGTTCGTGCTGCTGTCATGTCCACTTTCTTAGCTCTGAGCAAAGGATGGGGACGGCAAGTGAGTATCTATAATGTATTGGCAGCATCAGCATTTGTGCTGTTGTTTTGGAATCCATTTTGGTTGTTCGATGTGGGTTTCCAATTGTCCTATTTAGCCGTTATAGGCATCGTATATTTTCAACCTAAGATTCGTAAATTATTGATTTTCAATAATAAAATTGCAAATTGGGCTTGGGAAGCCACTGCCGTAGGTCTATCTGCCCAATTGGTTGTGACACCTATCTCGTTGTATTATTTTCATCAATTTCCCACCTATTTTTGGTTGTCGGGCTTGTTGGCTGTGCCTGTTTCGTCTGGTGCGTTGTATGCAGGTATTGTTTTGTTTTTTGTCTCTCAAATACCCTATTTGGGGACGATAGTTGGCAAAATATTATTTGGTTTACTTTGGACGATGAACGAAATCATATTCTTTATACAGAAGCTACCCCTCAGTATTTTGAGTGGTTTTTGGCTGTCAGCAATTGGTGTTTTGGGGGTTTACGTTGTGCTCATTGGTATGGCTGTTGCCTTAAAAACACGACAACTAAAAATGTTGTTATACCCCTTAAGTATAGCGGCTATTTTGAGCCTTATATTTGCTTTTTCGAATATCAAAATGTTGAAGCAACGAGAGATTGTTGTTTATCACATCTATAAAAACACTGTCGTTGACTTCATTGATGGGCAAAAATGTTATGCGTTGTCAAAAAAATATTCATTAAAATCTGACACCTTAAACAAAATAAAATTCGTTGCCGAAAACCACAGGATGAGGTTGAAAATCAATGAGTTAGAAACATGTGAATTTAACGTATCCGAAAAATACCCGAATCTTATATACCATTACGGCATTAGCCAATTTCATGGCTACAAAATGGCAATACTTGACAATCTGCCTAAAAACGACCTAATTTTGTTTGTGAATACCGTTTTATTACATCAAAATGCCCGCTTGAATATCGCTGATTTACAGCAACACTTCCGTTTCGATTCCGTAATTTTTGATGGTTCAAATGCCCGTTGGCGTGTTGAAAAGTGGAAAAATGAATGTCGCACTTTAAATATATCGTATTATGACACATCAGAAAAAGGTGCATGGGTTAAAAAATTGTGACCAAATTTTATTTGGAATAAAAAACATATTCAAACGTACTCTATGAGAAATTTATTGACATCCTATTTTTACTATTCGCGAGGAGAGCGCAATGGTGTTTTGGTTTTAGCGGTTTTGTCGCTGAGTCTATTGATGTTACCAAATATATATTCTTTAATGAACAAAGAAACCGATAGTGTAGCAAACTTTTCTGCTTTTGAACAAGAAGTAGCCACTTTTATGGGTCAAAAAGCTACAGATACTGAGGGGGGGGCATTTACTGATCAGAGTGATGAGCCTGTCCTTTCCCCTTTTAATCCGAACAACGCAACAAAAGAAGATTTGATAGGGCTTGGTTTGTCCCCGAGAGTAGCAACGACTTTTGTTCATTTTAGAGAAAAAGGCGGGCGGTTTTACAAGAAAGAAGATTTGAAAAAGATATACGGCATCAAGGAATCCGACTATGAGCGATTGGAGGACTATATTGAGTTGGATAATGGGGGACGTTTTTCCACAAAGTCTTATGGTCGCACCCCTCAGTATTTCACCTCAATAAATGAACAACGACCTATAGAATTAAAACCTTTCGACCCCAATACAGCGACAGAAAACGAACTGTTAAGCTTGGGTTTAGAAGACAGAACTGTTAAAGTTTTGTTAAAGTACAGAGAAAAAGGTGGGCGGTTTCGGACGAAAAATGACTTGCAAAAAGTTTATAATTTATCAGACATTGATTTTTTACGTATAAGTTCTTATATCCAAATTGCTGAAAACCAAACTATTACACAGGGCTATTTAGCGAGCCCACAGAACAATGACCTTGTAAAAAAACTGGAATTTTCAGAACCCCTACAAGTTGACCTAAATCGAGCTACAGTGGAAGATCTGGTGCATCTACGAGGAATTGGTCGTACTTTTGCGCTCCGAATCTTAGAACATAGAGAGCGACTGGGTGGTTTTACCTCGCTCAACCAACTTAAAGAAGTTTATGGTTTACCCGATTCCACATTAAATACTATTACGCCTTTCCTTCGGCTAGTATCATCTCCACAACGAAAAATCAAAATTAATACCGCAACTATCGAAGAACTCACGCATCCTTACTTAATCCGTAAGCAAGCAGAAGTTATTGTTCGATATAGGGTTAATCATGGTGCATTTAGAAATATGGATGATATAAAAAAGGTAGGCGTTTTAAGCGAAAATGTGGCTGAAAAGCTAAAACCATACATTGTTTTTGATTAATACTATTCACATTGTCAGGAAACTACACCTGAACAAATCTATAAATACGGCGTAATATCACAACAGGACGTTTTGATTTTTATAAATCTTTAAGTCCAATGAGTTTGTGAGCGCAACAGTGTTCAGTAAAGCCAACTATACAAATTAACCCGGCAGAACACGTTATTTTTTCACCAAATTTTTAATAAATGAAAAAGTATTGGATAACATTTTTTAGTACACTTATTTTCTCAGTAGGGACAATGACCTATTTCCGAAGTCTGAAGGAGTCGGACCAAACTGAAAATATTGCTCTCGACTCCCTGATTCATGACTTAGACACACAACAACCTTTAGCATCCGATGGAAAAACCATAATTTCCACAAAAAAAAGCAACAAATTATGGAAGGTATTTACAAAAATTAATATTGATTTATTATCACTCCCAGGTATTCCCGATAAATTTCGTCAAGCCCTTGAACATCAAGAGCGGTTTATTAAGAATGCCGAGGATCGAGATATAGGCGGTCTCGATATTACCCCAAAACACTTAAATCAGGTCTTAAATGTCTTTCGTAGAGCTAAATCGAAAAAAGACATCACTAACCTTCTCGATGCCTATCAATTAAAAGGCGATGACAATGAGGGAAATGTGCTTTTTACAGGATACTATTCTCCTATCATTCCTGCTCGCCGCAAAGCAGATGCTGTCTTCAAATACCCTGTTTATTTAGCTAAAACTGCTAATAGCGAAGACGATATGTCCCTCGCTTATGTCCGTGACCGACGGGATATACGCAGTATGCAAGTTGAAGGTGTTGCATATTTGCAATTCCCCGATGGCGAACGCCGTGTCGTTGCTTACGACGGTGATTCAAAAAGAGTAGAAACAAATCAAAATGAAGAAGGAGAGCCGCAAAAAATCTTGGTATCTTACACTTCAGTTTTCACACAAAGAGAAAAAACTAAGGCGATGGGTGTCGCAAAAGTGCCATTGAGTACAGATTTTACGATTGCTGTTGACGACGACTATATCCCATTAGGCACAGTTTTACTTGCTGAAGTGCCTATTTTAGATGACAATGGCAATATAGTCCGCACAGAAATGCGTTTTGTTGTTGCTCAAGATAGAGGCGGTAAAATTAAAGGTACGGGTCATATTGACTTATATATGGGTGAAGGCGACGCTGCTAAAGCGCGCATCAGAAATATGCACAAGTATGGTCGTATTTGGCTATTGTTGCCTAAACGTGCTGACAATGAGAAGCCAGCTAAACTACTTGCTCAAAATCTTTAAATAATTTTATTACTTATATATAAGCTCAACTAACTGTTAATCAGTAAGTTGAGCTTTTTTGTTTTGGGTAAAAAGGATAGATAAAATGTGTTGATTGGACAATAAATCAAACCAATCATCTAATATTCCCAATCAATCACTTAATACATGGGCTTGGCTAAAGTATCGCTGCAGGGGTAATCAAAAGCCTTAGTATCTTTACATTTTTAGGACAACCAATTTTATTACAAACATTTTATTGATATAAATGAAATTCAAAATTCAAAAACGGCACTTGCCGCAACTTTTCAGCCTTTTTTGCTTCATATTTTTACAATTTTCCTTGTTAAATGCTCAAAAAGGCAATTTAAAAGGTAAAATTATTGATAGCCAAACAGGTACCCCCCTCAGTTATGCGAGCGTCAGAGTGCTAAAAAACAGCGATAGCACTTTGATAGCGGGTAATATTACAGGCGAAGATGGGCTCTTTTCGATAGAGATGCCGCTTGGACAAGCCTTTGCAATTGTCGAATTCATTGGCTATCAGCCTTTGAATATATCATCTTTTAGCCTTACCAAAGAGCACTCAAACCACGATTTAGGTATCATAAAGCTGTCTTTAGCTACGACCAACTTAGATGAAGTGGAAGTCCGCGCTGAAAAAAGTACGATGGAATTGTCGTTGGACAAAAAAATATTTAATGTTGGTAAAGACTTATCTAACGCAGGCGGCTCCGCTATAGATATTTTGGGGAACATCCCCTCAGTATCTGTTGATGTAGAAGGCAATGTCAAGTTGCGCGGTAGTCAGAACGTGCGGATTTTGATAGATGGCAAGCCTTCGGGTTTGGTCAGTTTTAAAGGTGGTTCAGGCTTGCAACAATTGCAAGGTAACTTGATTGATAAAGTAGAAATTATTACCAATCCATCAGCAAAGTATGAAGCGGAAGGCATGTCTGGCATTATCAATATTGTCTTGAAAAAAGAACAAAAACAAGGCATTAATGGCTCATTTGAGGTCATTACAGGTTTTCCAGCGAATTATGGGTTAGCTGCAAACGTGAATTATCGCCATAAGAAAGTCAATTTTTTTATCAACTATGGCATGGCGTATCGTCAACAGCCGGGCGTTGGTTCACAGTATCAAGAAGTGTATGCGAAAGACACGACCTACATCTCGCAGATTGATAGAAATGGAACGATGACGGGTTTTCACAATAATATCAAAGCTGGTTTGGACTATTTTTTCAATCCTAAGAACACATTGACTGCATTTTACGTGTTACGCCGTACCGATGTAAGACGCATCACAGATTTGACTTATAAAGATTATCTTTTCAAAACCGATAATCTGAAAACAATAACGATGCGTCAACAAGACGAAAAAGAACATGAACCACATTCTGAAACAGGCCTGAGTTACAAAAAAACATTTGTTAAAAAAGGACAGGAATTGGTCGCAGACTTTCGATTTTTGGATTATTGGGAACGTTCAGACCAAATTTTTACACAAAACAGCGTTTTTGCAGATGGTTCACCCAATACGAAAAACAATAAACTGCAAAAAGCGCTCAATGATGAATTTGAAAAACAGTACCTATTTCAAGTGGATTATGTACAACCGATAGGCAAAGATGGCAAATTTGAAACAGGCTTACGCAGCAGTTTTCGGCGTATGATAAACGACTATATTGCCACTGAACAAGGTGCCAATGGTGCGTTTTTCACCTTACCTGGATTAGACAATTATTTCATTTATGATGAAAATATTCACGCGGCTTATGCCATTATAGCCAATAAACAAGGCAATTTCTCATATCAATTTGGTGTCCGTGGTGAAATTACCGATGCTAAAACAACTCTTCAAAAGACAAATGAGGTCAATCCCCGTGATTACGCCAACCTGTTCCCAAGTGCTCATTTTACTTATAAATTGCCGAAAGAAAACGCCATTCAATTGAGTTATAGCCGCCATGTGCGCCGTCCGACTTATGATGAATTAAGTCCCTTTGTGAC
>JANMJN010000864.1:0-11528 GCA_031371355.1 Saprospiraceae bacterium | reverse complement strand
CCGCTACTCGACGGTCAAATCCGCGATATTTTAATCAAAAATGGTAAAATTTTAAAAATAGATACAAAAATCACGCTCGATACTGAGGGGGGAGTGACTGTATTTGAAAAGCCAAATGCTTGTGTATCAATCGGTTGGACGGATGTTGGTACGCAAACAGGCGACCCTGGACTCGAGCATCGGGAAGACCTCGAATCGGTTTCTATGGCAGCGATGGCTGGTGGTTTTACGGCTTTGGCACCCTTTCCAAATACAGAACCTGCAATTCATTCTAAGTCTGAAATTTTGTACATAAAAAACAGAACTAAGTCATATCTCGTTGATTTTCAGCCTATTGGTGCTTTGTCTGTTGATTGTAAAGGAAAAGACATGGCAGAAATGCTCGACATGCGTTCAGTTGGAGCTGTGGCGTTCAGTGATGGGCGAAAATCTGTTCAAGATTCTGGGCTTTTACTGAGGGGGCTACAATACGCCAAAATTTTTGATGGACTCATCTTTAATATTCCCAATGATAAAGCGATTGCACCACATGGAGAAATCCACGAAGGGGAAGTATCCACTTCGTTGGGTTTGTCGGGTATTCCTTCGATGGCTGAGGAATTGATGGTGCAGCGTGATTTGCAGCTTTTAGAATATGCAGATTCACGGCTTCATTTTCACAATATTTCAACGGCGGGTGCAGTCGCCAGTGTGCGTGAAGCAAAAAAACGGGGCTTGAAAGTGACGGCAAGTGTCGGTGCATTGAACTTATGTTTTACGGACGATGTACTGAGGGGGTTCGATACCAACTTCAAAGTCATGCCACCTTTGCGCGAAGAGCTTGACCGTCAAGCACTTATAGAAGGTTTGGCGGATGGAACGATAGATTTTATCTCGACTAACCATACGCCGATAGATGAAGAAGGTAAAAATTTAGAATTTCCGTATGCCGATTTTGGCGCGATTGGTTTAGAAACGACTTTCGGACTCATCAATCAATTTTTGCATAAGATATTTACAGTCAATGATTTAGTTAGGTTTTTAGCCATTCAGCCCCGACAAGTTTTAGGTCTCGAAATACCGATAATGACTGAAGGGACAGAAGCGAATTTAACGATTTTTAATCCTGATGAAACGTGGACATTTTCGAGTAAAGATATTTTTTCAAAATCTAAAAATTCGCCTTTGGTGGGCAATATACTGAGGGGGGCTGTTTTAGGTGTTGTCAACAACGGCAAATGGTCAATGGCTAAAAGTCATTAATGGGCTATTGCTGTTAATGTATCTGAAATATGTTGTTTTTTATCGTAAAATTAGGTATTGTTCTTAGAATAAATGCTAATTTCGTAAAGTGTTTAACAACAAACCCTTTTTCAAAAAATGAAATAGGCGTTGCACAAAGGACAAAATTTTTTCTTCACAACTAATTTTAAACAAAACAAATCATGGCAATTTTAGATGAATCAAATGGCGTTATTGACCCAAAAGATATTTCAATGCGTCCTTTAGCGATGCGTTGGGGTCTCATTTGGGGTTTAGTTGGTATCGTATTGAGCCTTATTTTTACAGTGACAGGTTTGATGGATCCAACAAAAAACAGTTTTTTAAGTATTCCAAATTTTATCAATTGGGGAGCATCTGTTGCAGTTGTCTATATGGCACTGATAGCGCATCGAGATACTGATTTGGGTGGTTACATTACATTGGGGCGTTGTGTAAGTTTTGTCGCCTTGATGGGATTGATAGCAGGTGTGTTAACGGCTATTTACTTATTTGTTTATTTTGGATATATTGCTCCAGACTTTATGGAAAAAATATTCGAAGCACAAATTGAAAAAGCGGAGGCAAATGGTCAAGACCCAGAAAAGGTTCGTCAAGCGATGGAAATTTCTAAAAAATTCATGACACCTGGAGCAATGTCAATTTTTGGTCTACTTGGTAGCGTCATTGGTGGTGTATTTTGGGGCTTAATTATCGGATTAGTTGTAAAAAAAGAACAACCAAGACCGTTCTAGAATAAATATGAAGTGTGAAATATAAATTATGAAAGAGGGAAGAGGAATAAGGTTTTCATATTTCATCATTCATACTTCATATTTCATCATTCCTTTCTACTTTTGCGGGATGAAACAAAAAATACTTTTAAATGGTATAATTGCAGGCATAGCTGTTGTAGGCTATGTCCTGCTTTTTTATTTTATGGATAAAACCTTAGCGTTGGGAGCATCTGTGCGGTTCAGTTCGCTTTTGATTTGTGCGTTTTTCATGTATTTAGCGATAAAAAATGCGGATTCCACAGATATTAAGGTTTTACTGAGGGGGGCATTTGGCGTGTTTTTAATCGCCAACGCCCTGTATTATGTCTTTGATTTTGTATTGTTCAATTATATTGATCCATCATTGATAGACATTGAAAAGGATATGGCAATTGAGTTGTATCGCCCCCATACGCCGATAAATGAACTGTATGATATGGAACAAGGCATTCGCAATGCCGTTGCGCACAATTTTTCAAGCAATGCTCTGCAATTTGCACGGTGGTCAATAATCGGTTTTGGTTTGTCGTTGTTAGTTAGTTATTTGGTAAAAAGAAACAATAAATAATGGATAATTGATAGTGGATAATGGATAATATGTGATTGTCCTATCCACTATTCATTATCCACTATCCATTAAAAAAATGAATATTTCTCTTGTCATACCCTTGTTAAATGAAGCGGAATCGCTGCCTGAGTTGGAAGCATGGATTCGACGTGTGATGCTGCAACATGGTTTTAGTTATGAAATTCTATTGATAGATGACGGCAGTACCGATAATTCTTGGCAAATTATTGAACAATTAGCCCTTGGAAATCCTTGTGTACGGGGGATTAAATTTCGACGCAACTATGGCAAATCAGCGGCTTTGAATACGGGTTTTGCCGCATGCAAAGGGGATGTGGTTATTACGATGGATGCTGATTTACAGGACTCACCCGATGAGATTCCGGAGTTGTATCGGATGATAATTGAGGATGATTACGACCTCGTAAGTGGTTGGAAACAAAAGCGTTATGACCCCATCAGTAAAACATTGCCGACAAAGTTGTACAATTGGGCAGCGCGAAAAATTAGTGGTATTCCAAACCTACATGACTTCAATTGCGGCTTAAAATCGTATAAAAAAGAAGTGGTCAAAAGCATTGAAGTTTATGGCGAAATGCATCGATATATTCCTGCTATTGCCAAATGGTCGGGTTTTGGAAAAATAGGGGAGAAAGTCGTTCAACATCAAGCCCGTAAATATGGTGTGACAAAATTCGGTTTGAGCCGCTTTATTTATGGACCTTTGGATTTGATGTCTATCGCTTTTGTCGGTAAATATGGACGCCGTCCGATGCACTTTTTTGGTTCATTCGGTTTAGTCTTGTTTTTTATGGGTTTTTGCTCATCTGTTTATGTGGGTATATCAAAATTGATTAGACTTTACAGCGATTTGCCCACTGTATTGGTAACCAGTAATCCTTTTTTCTATATCTCTTTGACAATGATGATAATGGGTACGATGTTGTTTGTCACAGGCTTTTTGGCTGAAATGATGTCGCGCCAATCGCCTACACGCAATGCGTATGTGGTTGAAAAACAAATTTAAATGTTTGTATGGCTGTATTGTTAAAATGTTAAATAACCATACAACCATACAACAATACAACAATACAACAATATAAATGACTTATACTAAACATACACTTCAAAAAATTGAAGAACTTTTCAAGGAACTCAATTATGTTGTTCGCTATGAAAAGGGGAGTTTTCAATCGGGGTATTGCCTTGTAGAAGGTAAACGAATTGCTATTGTGAATAAATTTTTTGAAACCGATGCACGTATTAATACACTAATTGATATTTTAGATAAAGTTGAATTTGATACTGAGGGGGTCTCTGAAAAGTCGATGAAGTTGTTAAAAGAAATTCAAAAAATAAAAAATAGCGTCATTGATTAGAAATCATACTGTTTAAATTCAACATACGCTTATCAATATTCGATATTCATTCAATATATGAAAAACTACCTATCACTTATCAAATTCAGCCACACCGTTTTTGCATTGCCTTTTGCATTGGTTGGTTTTTTCCTTGCCAATTATTTAGAAGGTAAATCACCCAATTTGACCATATTATTGTGCATTCTGTTGTGTATGATTTTTGCAAGAAGCGCGGCGATGGCGTTCAATCGTTATCTCGACCGCGATATTGATGCTTTGAATCCACGGACGGTGGTTAGAGAAATACCTGCGGGTATGATAACGGCACAATCAGCTTTGACGTTTGTTATCATCAACTCAACGGCATTCATTATGACGACTTGGTTCATAAATCCCTTATGTTTTGCTTTGTCGCCCATTGCTTTGTTGGTTGTTTTAGGATATTCATATACGAAACGGTTTACTTTTTTATGCCATTTTGTATTGGGTTTGGGGCTGTCATTGGCACCGATAGGGTCATATTTAGCAGTAACAGGGCATTTTGATATATTACCATTGTATTATTCATTGGTGGTTTTGTTATGGGTTTCGGGTTTTGATATTATCTATGCTTTGCAAGATGAAGATTTTGATAAGTCGTTGAATCTCAAATCTATACCTGTTCGATTGGGTAGAAGAGGCGCTTTGCAATTGTCCAATATTCTGCATTTAATATGTGCTGTCGTTGTCTTGTATGCTGTTTGGCGTGTCAATACTGAGGGGGTTGGTTTTGGTATCATTCATTGGATAGGGGCAGCGATTTTCATTGGTTTGTTGGGCTATCAGCATACACTTGTCAAGCCAAATGATTTGAGTAAAGTCAATATTGCTTTTTTTACAACCAATGGTATAGCAAGCGTTATTTATGGCTCATTGTTTATTCTGGATTTCTTTTTCTAAAAAATACATCCTTCCTTTTTCATATCCTTCCTTTATTTGCGGGTAAAAGACTGCTTTAAACCATTGTAAATCAAAGCTTTAATTTGTTAGTTGTTCCCAAATCATATTTTTATTATTTAGATAATTTATTTTTTATATTTATTTTTTTTAAAAATGTGTTTTAAATACCTGTTTTGGAACACTTTTTGAAAAGTATTTCTTGAACATATATCTCCTGCTTTGACATTGGTTTTTGGATTTTAAGTATGCGCATTTTTCATACGAACAGTATTCAATAATCCCTCATTTCAAAAACCAAGTCAATCAGAAATCTCTTCTTTCATTCTCAGCAAACACACCATAGCGTTAAAAAAGCCTTATTCAACAGATAACATAATGTTGTATAAGCAAACAAAATATCTTATTGATTTTCAATTGATTATCAACGATAAACGGTACTGGATTTTTGTTAATTGGTATTTAATAGCCATATTTTATTTCGTTTTGGCATGATTTTCGGCAATTTAATAATAGCACATTCACTTTATTTTCAGAAAAACCATATATAAAAGGTCTGAAGCCGTGTTTTACTGAGGGGGATTTTTTATTGATAATCCGATGACAATTCATTATTGAAAAGAATCTTCTTCGTTTCCACGACTTGACTTCAAAACGACTCAGCATAGATGAAAAAACTTTTACTCTTCGGCGCACTATTGTTCTGGTTAAATGGCTTGGCTGCCCAAACCAATTTTATTCATCAGGATTCTGTTTTTACACGTACAGCAAATTGTGACGCAGGTGTTTCTGTTTGTATTGACAGTTTCATTTACGACAGCATCAACAGTCTTCGTTTCTATCTCGATGGACGGCAATTTAGCACGACTTTCACGCCTTGCACCATTGACACAATTCACAACTATGGTTATACCGATATTTTTCGAGGACTTGAACGTGGTCCTTGGCAACTTGATTCTTGGACAGTAAGCGGACAAACGTTTACTGGAAGATTTGCAAGTCTTGGCGTTTTAGTTGACTCGATGCGTCGCTGGGATCCGTCGGGCGATTGGCGTTTGGAGCCAATTTCTATGACGATTTATGGTTTTGCAAAAAATGGCAGACAATATAGTTGCCAAAATATCACAGGCTTAGGTAGGGGAGGACGTAGTGAAATATGTTATAATTCAGGGATCGAATTCCGTGGTTTACGTTTTTCAGTGCCATCTGGTATTCGGGAATTTGTTGTCGAGAAAACAGGTTCAGGTTTTCGTGATACTGTTCAATTAGTTTCAGCTTGTATTACTCCTGATGTTGTGCGCAAAACGGTCCCATTGGGGGCAACCCAAACCTATTGCTTTGATATGTCTCAATTGCTCGGTGTTACAGGGAATATGGTTAACTTTTGTGCGACCCCAAGAACTCATGTGGTTTTTGATGCACCATTAAATGGTTGTATTCGCTTCGTAGGAGCAACAGTTGGTTCTGATACGGCTTGTTTGCGTGTATGTGATCAGTTTGGGAATTGTGATACAACAAAGCTCATTGTAACGGCAATTAATTCTCCAACTCGAACAACGGTTATTAGGGATACTATTGTTATAGGAAATGCGCGGACGAATACGGATATTGTTATTCCAATAGGTACAATTCGTTTGTTTGGTAATATTTGTCCAAGTACATCCGCTCTTAATGTTAATTTTATTGTTGACAGCATAGGTAGAGCGCTTATTTATAGCGGTATTACTGAGGGGGTAGATACAGCTTGCATGCGTGTTTGCAACACATTGGGCGTTTGTGATACGACTATTTTTTATATTACAGCCGTGCCAGATGTCATTACGCCTCAGTTGACGGTGCATACTTTCAGAGATACGATTTCAATTGGCTTGTCGGCACGTTCTAAATGCACATTTGATGCGCCAATCGGTACGTCAACTATTTTTGAAAATTTTTGTGCTGCTTCAGGTGGTTCGAATGTACGTTTTACTATAGATGCTGCGACAAAATGTATTAAATATCAAGGTCTTACAGCAGGTGTTGATACAGCTTGTATCCGTGTTTGCAATGCTTCGGGTGAATGTGATACAACTTATTTATATATTCAAGCCTTGCAACCACAGGTCATTCGGCGTATACACGAGTTCCGCGATACCATAACTGTTGGTTTGATTCGCGATAAATGCAGTCTGGCAGCACCGTTAACACCGACGCGCATTCGCAATATTTGCGAAGGACAGTCTGGGTCGAACATAGATTTTATGGTCAATTCAACGACACGGTGTGTTAACTATATGGGCATTACGCCTGGCACAGATACGGCTTGCATTGAAATATGCGACGCTTCGGGTTTATGTGACACGACTTATATGTACATCACAGGTTTGCTTGCACCGGTATTGCCTAAGCCCAGCGTTGATACTATTTCACTAAAAATATTTGAAACTAAATCCTATTGCCCAGATTCTACGGAACTGCGTGGTTCTCCAATTCGTTACATCGCGTTCTGTTCAGTAGCCCCATTTGATAACTCAACAGTGAAGCTTGATACGATTAAAAAATGCGTCAATATTCGTGGTATTACTAACGGACAAGACACTTTTTGCTTGGTTTTGTGTAATAATGCAGGTTTTTGTGACACGACGACGCTCTATGTAAAAGTGTCACGAGATACAGTTATACCGACCTTGAAAATGGATTCTGTAAAACTCTTTGTTGGCGATAGTTTGACTTATTGCGGCATTGATACTTCTGAAATACGAGGGGCTGTGGATTCTATTTCAAACTATTGTTCACAATCAAGTGGTATTCATTCTATTGTTCAAATAACTACATCTAAGTGTTTGAAAATCAAAGGGTTGAGGGCTGGAACAGATACAGCTTGTATCGTTGTCTGCAATCGACTTTCAGGTTTATGCGATACGACGAGGGTACGCATTATTGTTAGTGAGAAGATTATTATTCAGCCTAAACCAAGTATAGATTCTGTCACACTTGCAGTGGGGCAGTCTAAAACCTACTGCCCCGACTCAACAGAGTTAAGTGGCTCACTCGTAAATAGTATAAAATTCTGCTCAACTCCTAACGCTAATCATGCTTCTATCACTTTAGATAATGTCACAAAATGCGTGAAAATTGTTGGCAATAATGTGGGAAGAGATACAGCTTGCATCATACTTTGTAATGCAGCAGGTTTATGTGATACGACAACACTATATGTGCGTGTTACAACACTGGATACTTCCAAGCCCGTTAGCAGTACGGTGGTCATTACAGTTGATTTGAATAAAGATTCATCATTCTGTGGTGTGGACAGCTTGCAAATTCGGGGTTCAGTGGATTCGATTTTCGATGCTTGTCTCGGTAAAAACGGTTTACGTGCTTTGATGGTGCTTGACCGCTCGACGAAATGTGTCAAAATTACAGGGCGCTCAGTTGGACAGGATACAATGTGTCTCGTGGTTTACAATCGGACATCTGGTTTGTATGATACAACCTTTGTCATAGCCAAAGTCCGCAACCCAGTTGGTTTTATTGTTAAAGCTGTAAATGATTTTGACACGCTTCGTAGAGGTACAACAAAAGATCTTTTTGTCTATGGTAACGACATATTGTCGCGGCAGCCAACGAGATTAACGATAGTAACGCCTCCAACAAAGGGTAAAGCAGATACAATTAGTTTCCAACGCGGTATTTTGGCTTATACTGCCAGTCGTTCACCTTCAGCGTGTGGTATTGATAGTTTCAGGTACCGAGTTTGTATTGATTCAATATGTAGCGAAGCGACGGTGGTTATTTTGGTTACTTGTCCTGATAGTTTATTGGTTTACAACGGTATATCTCCCAATGGTGATGGTAAAAATGACACTTGGCTTATTGAAGGATTGCAAAGTTATCCGAACCATACAGTATGTGTAGTGAATCGTTGGGGTAATCAAATATTGAAAACAACGGGTTATCAGAACGATTGGGATGGCAAATGGGATGGCAAAGATTTACCAGATGGCACTTATTTCTACTGGATTAGAAATGATGACAACGGTGAAATTTTGAAAACAGGTTATTTACAAATTATGCGTTAAGTTTTTGGTTATTAGTTATTAGATATTGGTGACTCGTTTGCGTATTAATATTAATAGTTTACCAATATCTAATAACCAATCCCTAATAACCAATGACGAAAGGACACAACAAATATTCAGACTAAAAACGGTTTTACTACCCGTGAATTTATCACTTTAAACTTTTTTTTTAAAAAATGAGAAAAACTATCACACTTGTTACTCTGCTAATGTTTGGGGCATTAGCCGCACACGCACAGCAAGACCCGATGTTTACCAACTACATGTTCAACTCATTGATTTTTAATCCGGCTTATGCGGGTAGCCGCGATCATGCTGTCATTAACCTCTTACATCGCACTCAATGGTGGGGCATTGAAGGCGCACCGACAACGCAATCTATCTCTATGCACACACCTTTAAAAAATGATCGGGTAGGTTTGGGCTTCAGTGTGGTCAATGACAAGATTGGTCCATCAAACAGTTTGGATGCCAATGTCTCATATGCTTATCGCATTCCTATGGGTAAAAAAGGTAAACTTTCTGTCGGTCTCCAAGGAGGTATTACCAACTGGCGAGCTGACTGGTCGAAATTGAGTATTGAACAAGCTGGCGACATTCCGTTTTCTGAAAATGTCAACTGGTGGAAACCGAACATTGGTGCTGGTGTTTATTACTATACTAAAAACTTTTATACAGGTTTGGGCGTACCACGTATCATTGAATATGATTTGATTCCTAATCGTACAGACCAGCTACCTATTTATGCTAAACAGGTTCGGCATTTTTACTACACATTGGGCGGTGCTATTCCATTAAAAGGCAATGCTTTGATTTTTAAACCTTCATTACTCGTCAAAGCCTCTGCGCCTGATAGCCGTTTGCGCCGTGATACATCGTTTCAACAAGTGGGTGCGCCAACAGAGTTTAATGTGGACTTGTCTTTGTTTTTCCAAGAGACTTTGTGGGTAGGTGCGTCTTTTCGGTCGTCAATTGAGGCATTCCAGAACAAAAGCTCTTATGATTCAGCAGACTTTTGGGTAGCTTATTACTTGGGCAATGGTTTCCGTATTGGTGCTTCTTATGACTATACATTGACAAAATTGCAACAGAAAGCCCAAGGGTCATTCGAGATTATGTTGGGTTATGAATTTGACTACAAAACAAAACGTATTGTTACACCTCGTTACTTCTAAGAGTTTGAATAATCCTTTTTTAACGGATACGATTCTATACTGAGGGGGTATAATTTTTTTTAGTCAGTCTTAAATTGCAAAGTTGGTACGATTTTTACATTATATAGTTGAAAAATAAAATTTTGTAAATTATTGATTTACATTTTTTAATAATCATTTTTCTTGTTTTTTGTCATTCTGAACACAGTGAATGAAGCTGTATAAAAAAAATGGAACGCAGTGAAAGCATTTTTTTAAAGATAGATTCTTTCACTGCGTTCAGAATGACAAAAAAAACAATTATGTACAGATAGCGATTTAGTAATAAACTTATTCACATAAAATTAAGCATAAAACCGATTTCAACTGAGTTATTTAGTTGGCATACTATCAACAATTAGAGGAGGAGAAAACCAATTAATAAACACTTCTTCCCGATTTCCGATAATTCTAAATTCGAAATGATGAAATTCAGAAGCTTTTACTCATTAGCAATGATGCTGCTTTTTGCAGCGACAATTTCAGCTCAATCTGCAAAACTTGAACGTGCAAAACGCAGCATGAAAGAGCTGGACTACGTTGGGGCAATCGAACTCCTCAACCAAATCCTTTCCAAAGGTGACGACGCAGGCGCCAAAATTGCCCTTGCAGATTGTTACCGTAAAATCAGCGACTCCCAAAATGCGGAGTTCCTTTATGGTCAAGTCGTCCGTTTGCCAGAAGCACAACCCATTCACTTCCTTTATTATGGTGAAATGTTGCAACGAAATGGCAAGTGCGACCTCGCCCGCGAGTGGTACACCAAGTTTGCAGAAGCCGTCCCTGAAGACGTGCGCGGTCAATATCAGACCAAAGCTTGTGACTATGAAGCGGAGTTAAAAACCAAAGGGCTGGATATTTATGCTGTCAAAAGGACGCAATTTAACTCAAATCTCGATGATTTTGGTGCAGCTTTCTACAAAGATGGTATCATATTCGCTTCCGAGCGTGACAAAGGTTCTGCGGTCAAACGCAGCCATAGCTGGACAGGAGAGCCGTTTCTCGACCTCTACTTTGTGCCTATTAAAAATTGCGGTGCAGACGTTCAAACAGGTCGCCCTGAAAAATTTACGAGTGACATTAACTCGAAATATCACGATGCTATCGTGACATTTACAAAAGATCAATCGTCTATCTTCTTTACGCGCAACAACTATTCAAAAGGTAAAACGGGTACTGATGACGAAGGCATTGTACGCCTAAAAATTTATACAGCTAAGAAAAAAGGCAATGGTTGGGGCAATGACGAAAGCTTGCCGTTCAACTCTGACGAGTACTCTTGTGCACACCCGACGCTCAATGAAGCAGGGACTAAATTGTATTTTTCAAGCGATATGCCAGGCGGTTTCGGTGGCATGGATTTGAGTTGAGGCGAGGAACAGCAACGCCGCGAA
>JANMJN010000863.1:0-9697 GCA_031371355.1 Saprospiraceae bacterium | reverse complement strand
AAATGCCAAAATATCCTCTTTTGTTGCCCATAAAAGCGGGCGAACGAGGACTATGTTTTTAGGCTTTATACCTGTTAAACCTAATAATCCAGAGCCTTTAGCGAAGTTGTAAAGAACCGTTTCGATATTATCCGAAGCGTGATGTGCTGTCAGAATGTAGTCAGACTTCAATGTATTACGTAACTCTTCAAACCATTTGTATCTCAATTCACGGGCAGCGACTTGCGTTGAGACTTTATTCTCCAAAACATATTCTTTGGTATCAAATTTCTTTGAATAAAAAGGCACTTTCCAATCGTCTGCTAATGTTTTTACAAACGCTTCATCGCTGTCAGATTCTTCGCCACGCAGTTGGAAATTGCAATGAGCTATTGAAAAATGATATCCATTAATGTACAAAAGTTGGCATAAAACAACAGAATCCACGCCCCCACTTAAGGCAACAAGCAGCTTATCGTTTATTGTAAACAATTGATTATCAATGATATATTTTTCAAATTGTATTATCAATGGAAAGTAAATTTTGGATGAGTAAATTTATATAAAATTCCAAGACTAAAAGTACAAAGACGATAAGATACCACAAGGCATCTTATCGTCTTTGTATAAAAAAAGCAATATTTTTATGACCTAACCACCTGCTTTTTTCGATTGATTGTATCCCTCAGTAATGAGCAATTGCAGCACTTTGTCACGCTGATTGCCTTGTATCAACACCTCACCGTCTTTGACCGAACCGCCTACACCGCATTTGGTTTTCAACAATTTGCCCAAAGCCTCTAATGTTTCAGTCGTACCAACAAAGCCCCGTATGACCGTTGCATCTTTATTGCCTTTCAATCTTTCGAGATGGATGCGGAGTTTTTGTTGTCCTTTAGGCATGTCCTCTGCTACCCCCTCAGTATTTTCGTATTGATAATCGAAATCTGGATTTGTTGAATAAACAACACCCGTACGTATTTTTTTACTCATCTGCTGGTTATTGGTGAATTGGTTATTGGTGAATTGGTTATTGGTGAATTGGTTATTAGTTATTAGTTATTGGGGATTAATCTCTAATAACCAATCCCTAATCCCCAATAACCAATTCACCAACCCACCAATCAATGTAAACGTGATGAAATGAGCTTTAAAAACTCATTTCTTGTTTTTTCATCATCTTTAAAAACACCCGTAAATGCGGATGTTGTGGTAGCGGAATTTTGTTTCTGAACACCGCGCATCATCATACACATATGGCGTGCTTCGATGACAACTGCCACGCCTAAGGGCTTGAGTGTATCTTGAATAGAATCGAGAATTTGTTGCGTCAATCGCTCTTGTACTTGCAAACGGCGGGCAAAAACATCGACAATACGAGGGATTTTGGACAAGCCAACGATGTAACCATTGGGAATGTAGGCAATATGCGCTTTGCCAAAAAACGGAAGAATATGATGTTCACACATAGAATATAACTCAATGTCTTTTACAATGACCATTTCGCTGTAATCCTCCTTGAACATAGCCCCCCTCAGTATTTTAGCCGCATCTTGTTTGTAACCACTCGTCAGAAACTGCAAGGCTTTTGCAACACGTTCAGGCGTTTTTGCTAAACCTTCGCGGTCTGGGTCTTCACCCAATTTGCTTAAAATGTCCGTATAGAAATCTGCAATGTCTTGCGTTGTTTCTTTGTTGTATTTTTCCACTTTTGAATAATTTGTAAAATCAGTAGATGTCATGTGTGGTTGTGTGCATTTGTAGTGTAAAAAAAAATACAAACTATTGATTTTAAATAGTTTAAGATTATTTTCAGCATAAAGTAAACAGCTTTGCTTAACAGCTATTTAAGGCTAAGCTTCTCCATAATATTCTGCAAAAATGGTTTCTGTTTCTACCAATTTGACACAATGCAATTGTGCACCTTCGGCTACGATGTGCGGTTCAAGTTGTTGCCAAATGAGAATGACCATATTTTCTGTCGTAGGTTGGAGGTGTTTTGGAATAAAATCAACATCCAAATTCAGATTAGAATGGTCCAATTTTTCGGTAACAACATCTTTGATGAGTTTGCCCAACTTTTTGGCATCAATAATGAAACCCGTTTGCGGATGCGGCTGTCCTTTAACAGTTACAAACAACGTATAGTTGTGACCATGCCAGTTTTTGTTTGAACATTTTCCGAAAACTTCAATATTTTTTTCTTCGCTCCAATCAGTGACCCAAAGTTTGTGCGCGGCATTGAACCGTTCGACACGCGTGAGATAAACCATGATAAGTGTGTTTTAATTTTTTACACGCAGGAACTACGACTGCGCTGTTATTGGTAAATAGTAAATTTTTATTGTTTTTGGGGGAAAAGCAGGATTTTATCTGTGTCTTCGTCCGTAGCCCAATCAACTCTGACATAAGCTTCGTCTAAAGCATCAATGCTTATACCTATATAATCGGGTTGTATAGGCAATTGTCTATTAAAATGACGGTCAACCAAAACGAGTAATTTTATGGACTCGGGACGACCATAATGATTCAATGCTGACAAAGCGGCTTGAACAGAACGCCCAGTGTAAGACACATCATCAACCAAAATAACCTTTTTATTGGTAATAATGAAGGGCATATCATTGACATTTGCGGCAAGGGGTTTGTCTGAAGTCCTAAAATCATCGCGATAAAAAGTAATATCGAGTTTGCCAAAAGGAATATTTGTACCCCTCAGTATATCGTCTAATTTTTCAATCAAACGCTCTGCCAACTGAACACCGCCTGTTTGTATGCCAATGATACAAGTATCTTGAAAATCATCGTAATCCTCAATGAGTTGATAACAAAGCCGTTCAATTGTCAAGTCAAATTGAATGCCTTCAGATATGATGCGCGTTTTTTCCATTGGGGCAAAGTTATTGAGTTCTGCCGTTATAGAAACTATGGATTGTTAAAAAAATCATAAAGAAAAAAAGTCTTTTAAACCATTTTCATACTGAGGGGGTCTATTTGTCGTGTTTGTGAAATGACTCCTCCCTTTTTTTTAATACAAAATCATATGAGTTAATAACAAAATACATCATTTAAAATACTGATAATCAATGTTTTAAAAATATCTTTTTATTTGTAAATTTTTATTTTCACTGTATAACTGATTTAATTAATTTTCTAACATTTTAAAAACAAAATTCTTATGAAAAAGTTTCTTATCGGGTTTACAGCCCTGGCTTTAGTCGGTCTTTTTATGACAGCTTGTCAAAAAGACAATAATATTGACTCAACAACCACAGATTTTGTTGTTACAACGAGTGAGGATGTCAGTGATATTGAATCTTTTACGCAAAATTCTGAAGACGAAGTTGATATGGATATCGAGAATGGTCCCGCAGGAGGTCCAAATGGCACTTGTCCAACAATAACCTATTCTGCTACTCGAGGCACTTTTCCGCAGACTATAACAGTAGATTTTGGCTCTGCTTGTACAGATAGAAATGGTCGGATTCGGAAAGGAAAAATAATTATTAATTTTAGTGACACTTTAACGAAACTAAATGCAACGAAGTCCGTAACATATAACAATTACTATATTGACAGTACCAAAATTGAAGGTACGCGGACTTGGAAAAACACTGGACTCAATAGTAACGGTCAACCTACTTATACACGGACTGCAACAGATATGAAAATAACCTTTGGTAATGGAGAGACAGCAACATGGATAGCAACGCATATCGTTACACGCACACAGGGTTATTTGACACGCACGCCTTTAGATGATGTATGGTCTGTTACGGGCAATTGTTCGGGTGTTAATCGAAAAGGTAAATCGTATAGCAGCGTTATTGAGTTACCTATCGTTCACAAAGCAATCTGTCCGTGGATAGTAAGCGGGAAACGCAGTATTACGGTTGATGGACAGACTCGTTCTTTAGATTATGGTTATGGTGGAGGAGATTGCGACCGTCAAGCATTACTTACAAAAGCTGATGGTACTACCAAAATCGTGTTAATTCGTAGATAAATTTTGATGCCCTATTGACTTTGTGTAATAATCGCATTAAATTTGAAGATAATTTTTAGCAAAAAATTGTGTCCTTTCGTTGAAACGTCAGTATGTTCTCATACTGACGTTTTTTTTTATTACAAATTTTTAAAGATAAAATTATGTTATATTTATAGTAATACACATCTTTGCCCTTACAAACATGATTTAAAATATTTTCTTACCGAAAATACTACAATCCAACAATACTACGCTTTAAAACAACAATCATATACAATATTTTCAACTTGTTGATTATCAACAAATTAACTTTTTACTAAATGACATGTTTAGAAAAAAGTAAAGTATTTGCATGTTTTTTTTGGGGCTTATGTAACTATCCAATAGCAGTTAGCGTATTGAAATATCAGCAAATTTATCATTCATTTTTACTTCACAGTTTACAACTATTATTAATCAAAAGGATTCTTCTAATGAAAAAATTCATCACTCTACTCTTGTTTTTAGTAACGACATTAACTCTTTCAGCCCAAGTACCGCAAGCCATTTGCTATCAAGCAGTTGCTACAGATACGCGCGGCAACGAATTAGTTAGCCAATCTATTAAAGTAAGACTCACAATTTTGAAAGGATCAACGGCTGGCTCCGAAGAATGGGTTGAAGTTCATTCTGTCTTAACTGATGGCTTTGGCTTATTCGACCTTCCAATTGGTTCTGGCTCTCGCGTGAGTGGTGCTCAAACCACATTTGGCAACATCAAATGGGGCACTGACAAGTATTACCTTAAAGTTGAAATGGACATTACAGGCGGTAACAACTATATACTGATGGGTACAAACCAAATGATTTCTGTGCCTTATGCTCTTTATGCTGATAAATCCAGTTCTGCAGTTTACGCAGATTCAGCTAAATATGCCAATAGAGCGGGTTTAGCCGCCTTGGCGGACTCTTCACGTATCGCTCTGACTGCGATAAATGCAAACAACGCACTTTCTGCTAATTTCGCTTTAACTGCGCGTCGTTCAGATACAGCACAATTTGCTTGGTTAGCAGATAGCTCACGTCGAGCCAATACAGCCATCAGTGCACAAACGGCTGTTACTGCCAATTCAGCAATCACGGCACAAACGGCGGTCAGTGCACAAACGGCTATCAGCGCACAAACGGCTATCACTGCCAACACAGCCCGTCGTTCAGATACAGCCACTTTTGCTTGGTTAGCGGACAGTTCACGGCGAGCTAATACAGCGATTAGTGCACAAACGGCTATTTCTGCGCAAACAGCAATCAGTGCACAAATGGCTCGTCGCTCTGATACAGCTACTTTTGCTTGGTTAGCAGACAGTTCACGTCGAGCTAATACAGCTATCAGTGCACAAACGGCGGTCAGTGCACAAACGGCAGTGAGTGCGCAAACAGCGGTTACAGCACAAACGGCAGTTACAGCACAAACAGCCTTAGACGACCGCGATAAAGACCCGGCGAATGAAATTCAGACGATGACTTTTGATACGCTTACAAGTACATTGAAACTATCAAAAAACAATGGTCAGTTTGATTTAGTAAATTTTTCGGCAACGCCTCTGCGGGCTCCGGGTGCAACCATTGAATTTCCATATGGTGTTCAAGGAGAAGCCGTTTTAATAACATCTAATTTTACAGTTCCTTTTGGAAGAACACTTTTTGTTACAGCAGTTAACAATCCAATTGTGATGTCAGATGGTAAAAACCTGCTTATAGAGCCAGGTATGCCCATAATACCGTCAGGCAAGACGATTCAAAGTTGTTTTTGTAGTGGACTCTTGATTGATAATCAAAGATATGCAGATCCGCTTATGCTAGATTTTTCTGATTCCGCAGCCGAATATACAGTTCCGACAGGAAAAACGCTCGTGATAAAAAGTGGAACAAACGGTTCACGTGACATGTCTTTCTTGATTGATGGAACGAATTATAGTTTCTTTACTGGTTCAAGTTCATCGCCACGTGTTGTTGTTATTCCTGAAGGTAAAAAAATTCGCAAAGGTTTGACCAACGTTGGTAGTTTCTATGTTACAGGATATTTGCTCCAAAAATAAGATTGATTTCTTATACTTAATCTTCTGAAAATTCATTTTTTAAGTCAAAAACTGGCTATTTTCCTAAAAAAACGCTCTTTATACTGAGGGGGGTATTTTTGAAAATAAAACAGTTTGAAATCAATTTTTGAGCAATGAAAAAAATAACAACTATTTTATTAATACTGACTTTTGGTTTATACGCCGTTAAAGCACAGCAAATCAAACGTTCGACTTTAACAAGCATTGGCAAATTAAAAACCATCGAGCCATTTAGAGTCAGCTGGACTGCTGGAAGCTGCCCTGGGTGTAATGTTTTGCATCCAACCAGTCCCACATCAGCAGGTTACTTGCGACAAGGCTTCCAACAGCCACCTTTTAATGGTAATGCGCCAGGGTGTCCTCCTTTAACTCCAGCTTTCAATATCATTCCTTTTGTATCACCGACCTGCGGCACTAAGTTCGACCTTGAGTATAAAGGCGGACAGACACCAAACTTAGTGGTTGAATGGAATTTTGGAGAAGGTGCTGTACCTCAAACATCAAACGAGTTAAATCCAACGGGTGTTATTTACACCTCAAGTGGGTTGAAAATCGTCACTTTGAAGGTCAGTAGCGGACTATGTACGGACAGTCGCGCTAAAACGGTCAATGTTGCCGCCAGTCAAATTGGTTTTTCTGCCTTAGCCCAAGTAACGACTATCAAATGTCGCAATGCAAGTACAGGTGGTATTACGATAACGCCAATTGGTGGCTCAGGCTTAAAAACCTATGTCTGGTCAAACGGTGCGACCACTCAAAACTTAACCAATGTCACAGCCGGTCGTTATCGGGTGACAACATCCGATGCAAATGGTTGTAGTTTCAGTTTAGATACGGTTATCACACAACCCATCAGTTCGATATCATTTACCAATATACTGACACCAGAAACCTGTAAAGACTATATAGATGGCGCAATACAGCTAACAGTCAAGGGGGGAACAAAACCTTATCGTGTCAATTGGTCAACTGGCGAGACAACGCCGAATATCTCCTCATTAATTGCAGGACAATATAGTGTCAGCATACTCGATTCTAATAATTGCAGATTAGATACTTCATTTATTATCAATCGTCGGTGTCGTATTGATACCTCAGCATTCCGTGTTTTTGATGTCATTACACCTAATGGTGATAACAATAATGATAAATGGATAATAGCTAACATTGAAAAATATCCTAATAATGAAGTATTTATTTACAACCGTTGGGGGCAAATAGTTTATACTAAAAAAGCTTATACGAACGAATGGGCAGGAACAAATCAAGAAGGCAAAGAATTACCCGCCGCAGCATATTTCTATATCATTAAGCTAAACGATGATAAGAATACTGTTTGGGAAGGCTCGGTCACCATACTACGTTAATCGGTTTTAGTTATTGGGAAATTAGGTTATTGGTTAATAGTTATTGATTGACTAATATCTAATTGACCAATAACTGATTACCATTAAACCAACAACATTTTTCATTATAAGCAAATAGATATTTGCATAATAAAACAATGAAATGAAAAAATTTTTAAACATATTCATAATCATCACCGCCTTAGTTGGGCAAGGGGTGGCGCAACAATATCCGCTTTTTTCAAACTATGTTGTCAATGCCTACGCTTATAATCCAGCAGTCATTGGTCAAAATGAACATATTGACTTGCGGGGTACTTATCGGACACAATGGGTGGGTCTGTCAGGTCAACCACAAACCCAAATTGTCATGGTCAATGGGCGCATGGGAAAGTCGGGTTTCAACGTGGGCGGCAATTTCTACAACGATGTTGCAGGTAAATTGAAGAAAACTGGGGCTTCTGGTGTAGTTTCTTATACTCAAAAGATAGGAGACAAATCAAATCTTAGCTTAGGCGTTTCTGGTGGCTATTATAAGGTGAGTGTTTTGGACAACGTTTTCTCTCAAATTGCTGTTGATCAAGACCCAACAATACTTGCTGGACAAGCAGGTATGTGGGTTCCAGACTTGAGCGTTGGTCTTTATTTCCGCCAAGAAGATGGATTTTTTGCAGGTATTTCAGTACCACAACTTTATCAAAAAAAATTGATTTATGACCCTTCTTTAAGGCTTGCCAACCCGACGACAATTGTTAGACACTACTATGGTATGATGGGTTATACTATAAAAGTGAACGATGTATTGAAGCTCGAACCTTCAATTATGGGCAAATACGCCCAAAATGTCAAACCACAAGCTGACTTTTCGATTCGTGGAATATTTAACAACATGTTTTGGGTCGGTGGTAGCTATCGGACTGAAGATGCTGTAGTGGCTATGGCGGGTATTGAATATCCAAAATGGTATGCCGCTTATAGTTACGATATGACGACTTCACAGTTGAGCAATGCCAATTCGGGCAGCCATGAAATCACAGTTGGTTTCCGTTTTGGTGGTCAATGCAAGGACGAAGACAAGGATGGCATTTGCGATAAAGACGATAAATGCCCAAAAGAGCCGGGTACAAAGGAAAACAACGGTTGCCCTGTAAAAGAGGAAGTAAAAAAAGAGGAATGTCCTGACAAAGATAAAGATGGTATTTGTGACGCAGACGACAAATGTCCAGATATACCAGGAACTAAACCTAATCAAGGTTGCCCCTTTAATGACCGTGACGGTGATGGCATTCGTGACGATATTGACAAATGCCCCGACATCCCAGGTTCAGCTCGAAACGAAGGATGCCCCCTCAGTGATCGCGACAAAGATGGCATTTTAGACGAAATTGACCCTTGTCCAGATGAAGCTGGTCCTTTGACAAACATGGGTTGTCCATTGACAAGTGACCGTGATAAGGATGGCGTAATGGATAAAGACGATGGCTGTCCCGATACACCTGGACCTAAAGAGAACAAAGGTTGCCCCTTTGGCGGTGACCGTGACGGCGATGGTATTCCAGATGATATTGATAAATGCCCAAATACAGCAGGTCCGAAAAGTAATAATGGTTGTCCAATTGTCAGCCAAGATGAACAAGATGCCTTAACGATTGCTATTCGCAATCTTTATTTTGATACAGACAAATGGATAATCCGTCCGTCATCTTATCGTGATTTGAATAATGTTATTTCTATTATGAAAAAGAAAAAGGATTGGAAACTCAAAATCAGTGGTCATGCGGATACACGTGGAGATGAAGAACACAACTTAATGTTGTCGCGCAATCGTTCTAATGCTGTTAAAAACTACTTGGTTTCGAGAGGTATTTCACCAAATTTGCTCATAGTAGAGTATTTTGGTGCTAGCCAATCTAATCCAAATAAGAAAGATGCAGGCGTACTACAACAAGACCGTCGTGTCGAATTAGAGTTCTATTTCGATTAAATGATTTTTTTTTGACCACTGATAGAACTGATACGACTCATTTACACCGATTTTTTTTTAATGTCTTTTAGGATGACAATAATAAATCAATGTAATTCAGTCGTATCAGCTCTATCAGTGGTCAAAAATTAAATAATATTTTTCCTTCAAAACACAAAAAGAGGCTGTCTCAAAAGGTATTTCAAGTTTTTTTGTCCCGAATATTATTCTTTTTGAAGGCGTTTATGTTCGGGAAACTTTTAAAGTTTCCCGAACATGGTGCCCAAAACCATAGAATATTTTGCACTAAAAATTTCGATTT
>JANMJN010000842.1:0-4185 GCA_031371355.1 Saprospiraceae bacterium | reverse complement strand
TGTTCGGATATTGATTGAATTTTCAAAAAACGGCTAAAAAACACCTAATATCGGTATTCGGGTATTCGGTATTCGGATATACGGTATTCGAGTATTCGAATACTGAATATCCGAATACCGTATACCTGATTTACGCTTTGGCTTTTTTAGTGTTTTTAGACTTCACAGGTTTCGGCTTAATCGATTTATCTGGTTTAGACTTCACTTTTTTATCTGGGTTGGTTACTTTTAGGATATTTTCAATCGAAAAGACTTCTTTCTTTTTGATTTTTGGAAACTCCGAGTAGATCTTTCCCTTTGCGATTCTATCCAATGTGTATTTTAAAACGGCTGTTAACTTTTCAGGAGCTTCGTCGGCTGGTCTCCAAATGGCTTCGCGGAATTTATCTGCCTCTTTCACGACCATTTCGCCAGACCAATCCGTGGCTTTAAAAATAAAAATGATTTCAATGATGCTGCGCAATTTGCGGTGCGTGATATGCACCAATTCAAGCGATTTACGATTCACAATGACACCGACTTCTTCAAAAGCTTCACGGACAAGAGCATCTTTGGCGAATTCAAGACCTTCGATTTTGCCACCAGGCAGCGTATAACCGCCACCATTTGATTTGGTTTGTGCCAAAAAAAGCAGGTGGTCGCGGTATTCGAGCAATAAGCGCGCTGTCAGTATAGTTCGGTAACGATGTTGTATGGGCATTGGGTTGCGTTTATATATAAGGTGTTAGTACATTTTTGAATTATTAACTGGAAAAGTAGTTTTTTTTACGAAAAACCAAGCAGAAATTATTCATTTTTTTTATAATCTCCTTTGTAAAGCAAAAAGAGCGTTCAAACACAGCCAACCCAACATAGCCGTAAAGGATAATTCATAAGCCACTGAAAACAATAGCTTAGTCTGTAGATTAAGGTCAAAAAATCGGTAGCTAAAATAATCAGTCAATATAAAAGAGGCATGAATACCGAACAGAATAAACAGAACTTTGACCATACGTTTGAGCCAACCGACGACCAAAACGTGCCGCCTACCACTCATCAATGACTTGCGCTTTTGTATCAATGAAAATCGTTCGTGTAAGATGAACCTGTAGGAAAAATAGAGGTATAAAAAAAACTGCATGATGAAAACACCTTTCTCAAAATTGCCATAAAACGGGCTGAAAAACTCGGTTCGGAATGCTGCCTTCGTTTCTGCTGAACGAAAAGCCATCATTAACAACAAAGAGATTTGGACGGTAGGCAATATAAAATGCTTGAAATCGCTTCTGTCCATGTCGAAATGACGATACAAACGGCTTTTGACATAGTAAAAAAGGAGTGGTCCGAAAGCAAACGACAAGTAAATAGGCAGCACCGATACTGAGGGGTGCCTTTTAGTCAATTCTGTAAAATTCAAAAACTTATCCAACAAGGTCAAAGACAGGGCAACCAAAAGAGCAGCGAACAACCAATTCGCCCATTTATTCGGTTGCGTTTTGCGAATCAGAAAAAGACTCGCCATGCCCAAACCCGATAAAACACCTGCTGCCATCGCCATTGCGGTGAACCAACGAAGGAGGTTGAAAAGGACAGACAGCATATAAGGATTGATTATTGTTTATTGATGATTGATTAAGTAGTTATTGGTTATTAGGGACTGGTTATTAGTTTTGCAAGTTGTTGAAAATCAATAAGTTAAAAAATATCAAAACAGCGTTTTTTTAGACATTACTACTTATAAGCGCATGTTTGTGCGTTTTGGTGCAAAGTTTATAAAAAATAGTAATTTTGCGCCTCAATTTATAAGAAATTATTTGGTTATTGGTTATTGGGGATTAGTTATTGGTTATTCTCGTTTAGTTTTATTGAGGTAGTTAATATAGCCATTTATGAGTTTACCGCAAGTATCAATATGCGTTTTATATGACATTAGATTTTCTTTTGTGATATAAGTTTCATCGAATGCTGTAATTAAATGTTCAAGTGTTTCCATTAAAGAACCTCTTGCCATTCTGCAATATTGAATATTCTCTTGATAGTGAAAGCGACCATAACCTTCTGCGATACATGCAGATATTCGACGAGAACATCGGATGATTTGGTCAGAAAGTTTATATTTTTCTTCTAGTGGGAAATGGTTTTTTACAAGATTTGATACATTGATTCGTAAAGTTCTACATTCTTTATAGACCTCTAAATCAGTAAAAGAAGTATGCCCCATAGTATTCAGTTTTAGTTAAAAATATTTTGATGAACAAAACTAAAACAAATTCTCAATAATCAGTAACCAATAACCAATAACAAGTAACCAGTAACCATGATAGATTTCGTAAAAGGTTTGATTGTTTTCAAAAATCCAGCTTTTGTTGTCATAGAATCAACAGGAGGTGTTGGTTATCGCATCAATATCAGTTTGAATACGTATGCTAAAATTGAATCGTTGGAACAAGTAAAGTTGTTGACGCATTTGCAAGTTCGTGAAGATGCCCACGTCCTGTTTGGTTTTAGCGACGAGTCGGAAAGGTCTTTGTTTCAAATGCTGATTTCGGTCTCGGGTGTAGGACCGGCTACAGCGCAGATTTTGCTTTCAGGCATGACCGCCGATGATGCCCGCGTCGCTATTTTGAGCGAAAACGAAGCAGCTTTTTCAAAAGTGAAAGGCATTGGACCTAAAACGGCAAAACGAATTATCCTTGATTTGAAAGATAAATTGAAAAAGGACGGTGGCGAAGGGGCGTTAAATTTAGCCGTTGCTGGAAATACGATGCGTGACGAAGCGTTATCAGCCCTCGTTTCTCTTGGTTTTCAACGGATTGCAGTTCAGAAGATATTGAATAAAATTTTACAAGAACAAAAAGCTTCTAATGTCGAAGAGTTGGTAAAGGCGGCTTTAAAATTGCTGATGTAAAGACATTCAATTATACGTCTTTGGCACAAAAAGAGTGTCTTTATGAAAAATAAAGGTAACAGTTAAAATTTTGTTAACAAATAACACGTTTTAGATTGTTCACGTTTGACTGACTGAATAATCTTTTCATTGTATAAAATACTTCCGATTAAAATACTCAAAAATACTGAGGGGCGGGTAGAATAGTACATTGGATAGCGAAAAACCTAACCAATTATATTATCCATTCAACATCCTGATGCGATTTAATATTTTGACATGAACAAAAAAGGACTTTTACACAACCGCCTTTTTTTAGGGCAGATTTTACTTGGTTTTACATTTTTGGTGGGCGCAACGACCACTTCCGAAGCCAAAACGACATTGACAGATACCATTCCTCTGCGCGACCGCACGGGCGATTATCTCCGCGACTCGGTGATTCATCCTTTCAACCTGAATGACCCGGCAGTTATCAACAAATCTGTAGAGTATGACCCCCTCAGTAATCAGTACATCATTACTGAAAAAGTAGGTAATGAGTTCTATTACCGTGCCCCAACGGTTATGTCTTATGATGAATATCTGAACTGGAAAGCGAAGGAACAAGAGCGTGCTTATTTTGAACGATTGGCAGGGTTGAGTAAAAAAAATGGCGGCAATAAAACCGACCCCTTTTCCAAAATTGACTTTTCGTCAACGCAAAACAGCAAGCTCAAAATGCTTTTGAAGTCGGTGGGTGTGAACGGTAAATTGCCCGAAGTGCCTAAACTCGACATCAAAAAGATGGGCGACAACTTGATAGGGATGATTTTTGGTGATCCGCCAACGGTTGATATTCGTCCGCAAGGGCAAATTGACTTGACTTTGGGCGGCGACTATCGCTACTACGCCAACCCTATTTTACCAACTTATGCCCGTCGAACAGGTGGTTTGTTGTTCAATATGGACATTCAGATGAACGTAACGGGTAAAATTGGTGAAAAACTGAACCTTAATACGTCATTTAACAATAAAGCGACATTTGATTTTGATAATTTGATGAAAATCAATTACAACTCAAATGTGTTCAGTGAAGACGATATTATCAAATCAATTGAAGGTGGTAACGTCAATTTACCGCTTCGTGGCTCATTGATTAAAGGCAGTCAAAACCTTTTTGGTGTCAAAACAGAGTTGCAATTTGGTTATTTACGTTTGACGGCTATTGCAGCACAACAAAAGAATCGTCGCCAAAACTTAGCGATACAAGGTGGTAGTCAAGTACAGAATTTTAATGTGCCGATTGACCAATACGATGAAAACCGTCACTTCTTTTT
>JANMJN010000838.1:0-1991 GCA_031371355.1 Saprospiraceae bacterium | reverse complement strand
GATATATTGTGTCGCTTCAAAACCATTCATTTCAGGCATTTGCAAATCCATCAAAATAATATCATACTCTTTGGTTGCACCATGTGCATCTTTTTGAGTCAGTTTTTCAATCGCTATTTTACCATTGTCTGCAATGTCACGTTCAAAACCAAAATCATCTAAAACAGTTTTCATAAGCAATTGATTGAGTGCCATGTCTTCAACCACTAATACTTTTATGTTTTTAATATCATCATCCATTGCTATTATTTCCGTTTGGATTTCTGCTTTTTCATCCGTTTTTTGAAAAGGCAAAGTGAAACTAAAAGTCGTACCTTCGTTGACAAGACTTTTCACATGAATCTTTCCGCCCTGTGGTTCGACTAATTGTTTAACAATCGCCAATCCTAATCCAGTTCCGCCAAACAACCGCGATGTATCACTGGCTGCTTGATGAAAGTTTTCAAAAATCTTATCCAATTTATTGGCTTCAATACCAATACCTGTGTCGGTCACAGCAAATTCAATGGTTACTTGATCTTTATCTTCATTGAGCAAAGAAACGCTGACTGTAATACTGCCTTTTGAAGTAAATTTTACGGCATTACTCAAAAGATTCAATATAATTTGATGCAACCGTACAGGATCGCCAACTAATACTTCAGGGATTTTAGGGTCGTATATTTTAATCAACTCTAAATTCTTTTCCTGAATTTTGGTTTCAAACAAATGCAACATGGCGGATATAGACAGAGACAATTTGAAAGGTGTTTTTTCAAATGTCATCTTTCCAGCATCCACTTTTGCCAAATCGAGTATGTCATTTATCAAAACAATCAAAGCGTCGCCACTCATTTTTATAGCAGTCAGGTATTCCTTTTGTTTTGCCGATAACTCTGTTTTTAAAATCACTTTTGTAAAACCAATTATCGCATTCATCGGTGTCCGAATCTCATGACTCATGTTTGAGAGAAATTGCTGTTTCGATTTCACGGCATCTTCGGCTATTTGAGTCGCGTCTTCGGCTATTTGAGTGGCATCTTCGGCTTTAGTTTTAGCCTCTTGGGCAATTAAAGTTGCCATTTCAGCAAAGACTCTGGCTTCAATCAATTCTTTTTCAATGCGTTTTTGTTCTGTAATAACCCTTGCTACAACGACTGCACCTAATACATTGCTTTTATCATCTTTATAAACCGAGCCATTAAATAAGACATCTATTAAATGACCATCTATGACAGTAAGTGGGTAATTAGTGACAAAACCTTTTGCGAATACTTCTTCATAAATTTCACGTGCTTTTTGTGGCTCGGTGAAATGATTAACGAAGTCAGTGCCCATCAGTTGTTTACGTGATTCGCCTGTAATATTTGCAAAGGCTTCATTCATATCTGTAATGACCCCCTCAGTATTAATGGTAATTAAAGGGTCAAGACTGGCTTCAATCAGACTTCGGGAATACCCCGATAACAATTTCTTTTTAGCATCTTCTAATTCTTGCTTTTGGGGAATTTCAGTCGTAGAACCCACCCACATCTTAATATTTCCATGGACATCTTTTATGGGCGATGCCAGATTTAAATGCCAGATATAATGACCCGCTTTATTTTTAAAACGCATTTCCATTTCTAAAACAGTACCCGTTTCGGCAGCTACTTGAAAGCGGGTTTGAAATTCTTCCATTTCATCAGGGTGCATAATGTTGTGATACCCCCACTCTTTTAGGTCTTCAAAACTCAATCCTGCAAAGTCCAACCAGTGTTTATTAAAGTATGTGACACTGCCATCGGCATTGGCATTACTTATTTTTGTGGGCATCAAATCGATCATTTGTTGGTAATGGTATTCACTTTCTTTTTGCATAAACAAATGATGCTGATAAGCATCGGTATCCGATTGTTTATCAGCGTTGTTGTCGCTTTGTGTTGGATTTGCACAATCTGAAGGATCTATTCTCATCATGTTCGTTATATTTTTTAAGGAATTTTACCATTTAAATAATCCAAATTTTTATT
>JANMJN010000808.1:0-15272 GCA_031371355.1 Saprospiraceae bacterium | reverse complement strand
GCCGATTTACTCCATGCACAAGCGGTTTCAGATGCCGTTAAAGGTTCAGATATTGTGTATTTGACTGCAGGATTGACTTATAAAACTAAAGTTTGGCAACAAGAATGGCCCGTTTTGATGCAAAACACCATTGACGCTTGCAAACGTCACAATGCAAAGTTGATATTTTTTGATAATGTCTATGCTTATGGAAAAGTAGATGGCATAATGACAGAATCAACGCCTTATAATCCATGCAGTAAAAAGGGTGATGTGAGAGCAAAAATAGCTACGCAACTCATGGATGAAACAAAAAAGGGTAATCTAAACGCCATCATCGCCCGAGCGGCAGATTTTTATGGTCCAGCGACACCCCTCAGTATGTTGACCGCTATGGTGTTTGAAAATTTAGCCAAAGGTAAAACAGCTCAATATCTCATCCGAGACGATGTAAAACACTCTTTTACCTACACACCTGACATGGGCAAAGCACTCGCCGACCTTTCTTCTGAAACAAGTGCTTGGAATCAAGTTTGGCATTTGCCAACGTCAAATCCTGCACCGACTGGTCGTGAACTCATTGAAATGGCAGCAGCAGAATATGGTATGAAGCCTAAAACAATGATTTTAGGCAAAACAATGAACCGTATTTTAGGTATTTTTATCCCCGTTTTAAGAGAAATGCAAGAGATGTTGTATCAATACGAAGTAGATTATCATTTCGATTCAACCAAATTTGAAAAGCAATTTGGTTGGAAACCAACGAGTTATACTGAGGGGATAATACAGACTGCGGCTTTTTACAGTAAAAGATAGTTTTTAAATTTATCAGACCATCGTGATATTTTAGTGATGTTAAAAAGCGATCTTTGCCCTCATAAAATTCAAAATCTCTTTGTTTATGAAAAAAAGTAACCTTTCAATCCTTTTATTTTTCAGCATCACTTATACTTTTGGGCAAGTTCTTTTTACCCCGAAACCTCAAATAGCGGATGACTTCATCGCATTAGTAGAAAAATCTCATAACAGTAAAGCATTTTTCAAACACAAAGCCCTTGCTTTTGATATTGAGGTTATGTGGGGCGGTAAAACGACTTTGAAGGCAACTTTAACGGCGCAAACAAATTCGGGTAAAGTCAAATTGGCTTTTGAAAACGGCACAAGCGTCTATTTTGATGGTACAAACGTATTCCTGTATCCCGCAACAGCTGACTACAAACGCGCACGGTTCGATGTGCTAACCTGGCATTATTTCTTTTTTGCCCCGTTCAAATTGCGAGAGAAAGGCGTATTTGTTGTGGCTGACATTGACCGTTTAAACAATGGTCGAGCATATCCGACCGCTAAAATGACTTTTGCTAACGGCACAGGCGACTCGCCCAATGATTGGTATATTTTATATCGTAATGCGCAATCAAATTTGCTTGAAGGCATGTCTTATATCGTCACTTATGGTGGAAAAATGCCTGAAGAGGCGACGCCAAATGCCATTACTTACGGCGATTGGGCAACTTTGGATGGCGTACAATTTCCAACTAAATGGCAATTTACAGAGTGGAATGAAGCAAAAGGCTTTACAAAAATACGTGGAGAAGCGATAATTCGTAATATTCGTTGGGTGGATAATACAAAAGGGATATTTGATGTGCCGCAAGAGAGTAAAAAGATGGATAAATGAGCTATTTTTGCGGCGATGCACATAGAAAAAATAACTTTAACGAATTTCAAAAATTATGATTCGCAAACACTCTTGTTTGGCGAACGGTTGAATGCTTTTGTAGGGCTGAATGGCATAGGAAAAACCAATCTTTTAGATGCCATTTATTATCTATGTATGTGCAAAAGCTACTTTTTACCTTCTGATAGTGATGTGATACTGAGGGGGGCAGATTTTTTGCGATTAGAAGGCTTTTTCAAAAAAAACAATTTGAGTGAAAAAATTGTCGCCAAAGTTCAAGCTCGTCGCAAAAAGGTTTTTGAACGCAACGACGTACCCTACCCTGTTTTATCAGAACACATTGGTTTTTTACCTGTCGTCATGATGACACCCGATGATACCGAATTGGTAAAAGAAGGCAGCGAAGCACGCCGACGATTTCTCGACAATACCCTTTCCCAGCTTGATAATGCTTATCTTACACATCTCATTTTTTATAATCGTATTTTAGAACAGCGTAACTCATTATTAAAAAAATATGCTCATACATTGACAAACTCTTTTGTTGATGATGGTCAAAGTAGCGATTTAGAAAATCTTTTGGCGATTTATGAGAAACAAATGCTACCTTCTACAAGGTATATTTTTCAGAAAAGAAAACAATTTGTTCTTGAGTTTGAGCCAATATTCAATGATATTTATCAAAACATATCCGATTCAAGGGAGACGGTCATGATTGTCTATGAAAGCCCACTCGAAAAAATAATTGCAGAAAATGAAATGAATGAAACGGTTGACATAAACTTTTGGTTGACAAGCCGTGAAAAAGATAGACTCTTACAACGAACTACCGTAGGCATTCATAGAGATGATTTGGGATTTGAGATGGGCGGAAAATCAGTCAAAAAATTTAGTTCACAAGGTCAATTAAAATCATTCGTTGTTGCTATAAAGCTCGCACAATACGAAATACTGAGGGGGGTAAAAACAGAGCCTCCCATCCTTTTGCTCGACGATATATTTGATAAACTCGATGAGCAACGAGTCAAAAATCTTTTACAACTCATTCTGAATCAATCTTTTGGACAAGTTTTTATAACAGATACTCATAAAGGTAGAATCACAGATATTTTTGAAGCCAGCTCTTTAGATTATAAAATATTTCCAATAGATAATGATTCTATAGAAATAGAAAGTGAGTAGCGAAAATGCGAACAACCTTCAATAAAAAACAAAAAGTCTCAAGCCAAATCAATGGCAAGAGACTTTTTTATTTTTTCAAATTAGAGAATCTTGAGATTATTCTAATCTGAACTTAATCGGCAAAGTGTAAGCTACACGCACTGCACGACCCTGTTGTTTACCTGGCTTCCACTTAGGCATGTTCCCTACAACGCGAACCGCTTCTTCATTACAACCACCTCCAATACCGCGTTTTACGGTAACGTCAACGATTGAGCCGTCAGTATTAACAACGAAGCCCACATAAACCGTACCTTCAATACCGTTTTCACGAGCAATTGCTGGATACTTGATGTTCTGCCCGAGCCATTTAAACAAGGCTGCTTGGCCATCAGGGAATTCAGGATTTTGCTCAACGATAGTAAAGATTTGCTCAGGCTTAGGCTTCTCTGGCTCTTTCTCTTTTGGAGGCGGAGGCGGAGGCGGTAACTCTTTCGGCGCCTGATACGTTTTCACAGCTGTATCACCTTTGATTTCTTTCGTACCGATGTCCACATTATCTGGGATTTTCGGCGGAATGATTTCTTGTTTTTCAGGTTCCTTTTCAATCGTCACCTTCGGCGGCACAAATTTGATTTGTGGCTTTTGTGGTGGCGGTGGCGGTGGCGGTGGCGGCGGTGGCGGCGGTGGTTTTGTTTTATCTAAAGGCGGTGGTTCAGCAAGAACGACTTCCCTCATATCTAATTTTTCTTTAGGAGCCATCATTTCACTCAATTTTGAAGAAATAACTGGCCATGCAATCATAAGAAGAAAAATTAGTAAACCACCTATAGCACCACGCAAAATGTGCTTACCATACAACTGCCTCAAAAGAAAACCTCCGTATTGCTTGTTGCGCCCCATGAAAACGATTTCATCGAGACTCATCTTGAGGATGTCTTTGTTGCTATCCATGTACGACGTGTTTTAATTTTTTAATTAAATTACTTGATTAAATTCATCTGTTCCATAATGACGGTATCAATCTTGTCACGGTCAACGAGTGCATATTGTCTCACACCCGTTATCCGCATTTCATCAATGATATCTACAAAATTTTTGTAGGTTGCTTTTGGGACACCTTTGATAAGAACAACAAGTGTATCTTTTGTACCATAAGCTTGTAACACGTCATTCTGACGACTCTTAATAACAGCCCGCACCCCGTTTACCGAAAAATCGGAAGAGTCCACTTGAAGTTGTTTGCCCGCTGCAATATCTTCAGCAGCGACTTGATAAAAATAAACTTTATCTCTTTCACCAAGTAGAATACTCAATACACGATTTTTATTCACTTTCGGAGCATCTTTATTCTGCGGATCATCTTTAGCTGGCTTTATGATCTCCATCGTTTTCGGCTTGCTAAATGTTGTTGCCAACATAAAGAAAGTGATGAGTAGGAAACCCAAATCCACCATTGGTGTCATATCCACGCTGGGCGCACCTTTCTTCCCCGTTGCTATTTCAGCCATTGGAAAATGGATTTAAATTGTTAAAAAATTACTCTGCTGGAGCAGGACCACCTCCTTTCGCAGAAGTGATAAGATTGAAACGGTTGGAATTTGTTTTTCGCAACGTTTCAATGACATCATCAATCCGACCATATTGAGAAGATTTGTCCGCTTTAATGGCAATGCGCAGTTCTGGATTAATTGTACGTGCCATAATGATCAATTCACCTAACTGATTTTTAGCTGTATCAGAACCAATTTGCCCCGACATCAACTTAGCATCTGGATTGCAAATCAAACCAGGTTGCTTGTAGTTAGCTAATTCTTCAGGTGACATTTTCAACAGTTGTGGCAATTGTTCAAGCGGTACCCCGAATTGGTCTAACAGCTTGAAACGTTTTTGCATATCACCATCGACCGTAAAATTGTACTTTGCAGCCAATTCATCCAACAACGTCATACGTGTATTTTGGTCGTCAATCCCAAAAAAGATTCTATCATCTTTTGAGTCGCCAACTTTGCCGACTGTTATCATGAGGATATTATTTTCTGGCAACGGAATTTGAGCCGTTGACGCTGGAATATCCACTTGAACAGCTTCGTTCGGTCGAAACTTAGACGTGAAGATAAAAAAGGTCAGAAGTAGGAAAGCTACGTCGCACATGGCAGTCATATCATTCCGAATACTCTGCCTTTTCATTTTAACCTTAGGCATATCGTTCCTTTTTATTTGTTAATAAATCAATTTTCTTTCGTATGATTATTTGTATAAACAATTAATCCATTCCAATTTACTTGTTGTGAGAAACGAAAGATTGAGTCATTGAGAACGCCGCCTCATCGATACGATAGCTTAAACCATCAATCTTCGTCGTGAAGAAGTTGTATAAGATGATAGCTAATGCTGATGTTCCGATACCAAGTGCTGTGTTAATCAAGGCTTCTGAGATACCCGTCGAGAGAGCAACCGCATCTGGCGCACCTGAACTTGCGAGAGCAGAGAACGCCTTGATCATACCGATTACTGTACCCAAAAGTGCAATCAAAGTACCAATAGAACCAATAGTCGATAGAATCGGCATATTACGTTCTAGAATCGGCATCTCAAGTGCTGTTGATTCTTCAATTTCTTGTTGAATAGAAGCCACTTTTTGATCACGATCCATACCATCCGTACTTGACATTTCTTTGTACTTCACCAAGCCGCTGCGTACAACATTGGCAACTGAACCACGTTGTTTGTCACATTCTGCAATTGCACTATCAACATTGTTTCCTTCAAGTGCTGCTTTGACACGTTTTAGAAACTCTGGTAATGAGCCTTTTCCTTCTGCTGCACGCAATGTTAAATAGCGTTCAATTGAGAAAATGACTACACACAAAAATAAAGTCATCAATAAAGGGACAATAAGGCCTCCTTTATAAATGGTGCCAAGAATGTTACCCCCAATAGGATGCCCCCGAACTGGGTCGCCACCTTCAAAGTTAGAAGCCGCTCCAAATACTGTGGAGAACAAAACTTCCGAAACAATTAATGAACCGACGATGACTGCAGGCGCGAACCATGCGCTGCTCGATGCTGAGCCTGAAGAGGCTGAGTCTTGTTTTTTAGCCGTAGCTGTTGGTTTACTCATAATTCAACGAGTTTGAGTTTTGATTTAACAATAAATTTTTAATGATTGTGTTGAAAATTTTCTTGACTTTGTGAACCAAATCAGATAACCCTTTTACACTTAAACGGTGCAATAATACTATTAAAAACTGATTTCACAACATATTCAATAAAAAAATTTTGCCAAAGCAAGTTTTTTTAAATTAAAAATTTGGGCGCCCCCAACTTCTTAGTTTTTGTTGAATTAACCAAATCTTTCGGCATTATAATTTCAAAGAACGCATACGATAATAGCTGATTCAATAAAAAATACTCTGTTATCTCATCTTTTTTACTCACTTTTACATAGATGCGCAGTCAGCTACTTTTGGTGTGTCGCTCTCATTTTTTTTTCATTTTTTTTTCATCGTATCATAAATCACAGGTTTAACCTTTCAATTTCTTATTTTTCTACACGACTTTTCGACTCAAAAATCACCTTGTCAAAACAATATAATCTTTTATCAAAACTTTAAAAAAGTCAACCATTGCTGAAGGTGATTTTAGTTCTAATGGCACCGCCAAAACAGTCTGTAAATGCCAAAATAAAGCTTTAACTGACTCTTCATGTGAAGCGTTGCGATATTGCTGAAACCTTAAAATCACCGATTTAATAAACAACATATCCTCTTCCGATAGTTGTCGAACTTGCGGATACTGAGGGGTATAATTGTCAAGTGTCTGAATGTTCAATATATCGCTCAAATCAAATCGACGCGTTGAGCCAATTTTTATGACAGTTGTTCCGGCTGCCATGTCTCCAAGCCGTTGTCGTCTGTCTGTCGTGCTAATCAGTAAGGCACCCAAAGCACCCAAAGTAAAAAGGTAATCCATCACCAAAAGTAAAGCACGCAACAACAAATCGCTGAGACTCACGCGATTGCCATCTATACGAACCACACTAATCTTTTGGCTTCTTTTCCCTATCGTTTGTCCATCTAAAAAAGCTTCACAACTTAGGCTATACAATACCGTAAACCACAACGGAAATGACATAACCATTTGCTGCATAAATTGAGAATTAAACCCCATTGCTGCTATAAAGACAAAAAACATCCCGACCCATAAAAAGACCATGATAATTTGATCAATCAACAAAGCAAAAAATCGCTCACGTAAACTCGCCAATTCATATTCAATCGTAACATTTTGTGTCGTCGTTATTTCAATGTGTCGCATAACTTATTAATTTTGTGTAAAAATATTTCCAAAAAGTTTATTTTTAACCCCCTCAGTATTTTTTAATTTGAAATGATGAAAGAAACTCAATTTATTGACCAAAATCGGCAAAAATGGGCTGATTTTGAGGACATACTTGCCGACGACCATAAAAACCCCGACAAGCTACACGATATATATATACAAGTGACCGACGACCTCAGTCACGCACGCACTTTTTATCCCTCGCGTTCGGTTCGTGCCTATCTCAATGGGCTTGCACAAGCTGTTTTTGGGGTCATTTATAAACAGAAAAAATCCCCCCTCAGTAAATTGAGGCTTTTTTTCACGGATGAACTGCCCCAAGTCGTTCATGAATCTCGTTGGTCGTTCTTTTGGGCAACAGCGTTTTTTATCCTTGCTTTTATTATCGGTTATGTATCCAGCATGATGGACGAGTCGTTTTTAAAAATTATTCTTGGTGAACAATATGTCAGCATGACAGTTGAAAACATCAAAAAAGGCGACCCTTTAGCAGTTTATAAATCAAGTGGGCGTTTCGATATGACTTTTGGCATCATGGCTAATAATATACGTGTCACCATGATATATTTCCTGTTGGGCATCTTTGCGGGCATTGGTTCGGTTGCAATGATGATGTACAATGGCATTATGGTCGGTGCTTTTCTACAATTTTTCAGCCGTTACAACCTACTTGGTGAAGCAAATCTGACAATATGGATGCATGGTACTTTTGAAATTTCAGCCATCATCATAGGTACTGCCGCCGGTATCACGATGGGGCGTGGGTTGCTATTTCCAAACACTTATACTCGTTTACAAGCTTTTCAGATGACGGCAAGACGTGGTGTCAAAATAATGGTCGGAGTTGTCAGTTTGCTTATAGTTGCGGCACTTATCGAAGGTAATTTAACACGTCATACAGAGGCAGGTGACCTGTTTCGAGGTCTTTTTATTGCCGTGTGTTTGATCATTGTTGTTGGATATTTTGGTTGGCTACCTTTTTACAAAGCCAAAAAAGGTTTTAAAAAGCCTTTAGTAGAAGCCAAATTGCCCCCGGACGATTTCTATCGAATTGATTATCAGAAAATAAAATCAGGTGGCGAGATTTTTGGCGATACTTTTCACTTTTTTAGTCGCCATATGTCAACTTATCTCAAAACCTCTACCATCGTCGCCACGGTATTTTGCGTAGCCACCTATTTTTTATCCACAGAGAAAATGAGCGAAACGTTTAAATTAAAAACAGATATTTTCAATCAGACGAGTGTTATTGTGCAATTTTTTATCAATGAAAATATTCGTTTGTTGCCCTTTCTAAACGGCATCCTACTCGCTACTTTAGCATTTATCATTTTTAAAAAAATACTGATTGGTGAAAATATACATACCTATTCACGCAAAGAACAAATAACTTCCTTTATAGAAATATTAGCCATTTTTGAAATTTGGTCACTTCTCACTTCTCAAAATGAAGGGCTTTTTGCATTTTCAACCCTTTTACTCCTGCCTTTTTTCGGATTATGGGCTTTTATGATGTTTCGTTTTGGTTTTAGTTTCAAATTTGTCCGCGCTTTGCAACATACCTGGTGGCTCATCAATGCACATTTGGGTTTGGTTATTGGGGCTTATTTGACGTTATTACTGGTTGGTTGGCTCATATTTTCATTGACCAATTCATCTCTTTTGTATTTTTATTTATGGATAGTTGGGTGGAATATGTCCTTTTTAGCAGAAGCACGACTAGATGAAATTGTCGTTATTCTGATGGCTTTTGTTAGTACATTTTCACTTTTCACCATATTTTCGCTTATTTTTACATCTATCGGCTTTCTTTTTTATTCACTTTTAGAGATTAACGAAGCCAATAGTCTCCTCGAACGCATTAAACAAATTGGTAAAGCTCGGAAAATACGAGGCATGGCTCGAGAGTAAACAAATGGCTTCAGGTATTAAAAACATTCAATATTGGACATGAAACAGCTCTTTTTTATACTTTTTATGGCTTCTACCCTACTTTATACTGAGGGGGGGTATGCACAAGGTCTTTATGAAAAAAAAGAAATTCAGCCGTCAACACCCGACTCACTTGTATTTGATGAAACGGATACACTTCAAAATGACTTAACTTTACCATATCAACACAGAAAAAGCCCTTATGCAGCAGCTCAACAAGAGTACCTATCTCAACCTTTGGAGTCAAAAAACATTGACAAAAACCTTTGGGAAAAAGCTAAATCTGGCATAAATTACAATAATGATAAAATTGAAAAACAAAAAAAAGTAAAGAGAACTGGCTTCAATCCAGTGTGGGGTCTTTTTTTTGAGTTTTTAAAATGGTTTTTTATCATAGGTGCTATTGTTCTTTTGGCTTATTTAATCATTCGTTTTGTAGGCGAAGGCAATATTCTGGGGACAAAAAAACGGCGAATCGCAGACCCCTCAGTACAAATTGACCTTGAACATATAGAGGAAAATTTGGAAATAGCGGAACTCGACCCACTCATTCATCAAGCCATAACAGACAAAAACTATCCGCTTGCTATACGTTTGTATTATCTCGCCATTTTGAAAGAACTGCATATAAAAGGTGATATTGCTTGGAAAAAAGATAAAACCAACCGCATTTACGTCCGTGAAATGCGCGGAAACCATTTTTTTGAACCTTTCCGAACAACGACAACCGTTTTTGAATGGGTATGGTATGGTAGCCAAACAATCGATGAACAACGGTTTACGCTGTTACAATTAGATTTTCAAAACCTTTTAAAAAGTCTTAGATAAAATATAAAATCTGAATTGATACAGAGGGGTATCCAAAATCTTTGTTCTAAAATGTTAAAGTCTTAAAAAAATAATTTCTATATTTGAAACTAAATCAAAAAACAATTTCTAATCATAAAAATCCTCTATAATATGGGTATTGGCAAAAAAACAGGACAACCAGAAGGTGAAGAAAAAATCGTACGGGCTATCGGCTTTGACCCCGATGACCCAATCGCACAGGCAGCTGCCGTTCAACCTAAGGAAGACATGACAAAATGGTTGGAAGAGAAAGCATGGAAACAAGCTAAATGGCTCAAACAAACGAAGTCAGAAAAATCTCTACATTCAGGCTTTCAAGGGTACTATCTCAACAGCCTAAGAGGGCGCTATTTGCGCTTAGAAGGTGATTTTAGAACGGCATTTAACAATTTTTACAATACGCCTTATATGGATTTGGTGACGGCAAGGCGCATTATTGAATTCTTACAAACTTCCCGAGAAGCTCTCGAAGACGATGATTGTGATGTCAATGATGTCATTACGATGCTCGATTTGACGGATCAATATATGGTGTGGATTTATCCGCCGCACTATGCTAAAGCACAAGCCTTTGGTTTGGCTGCCGACTTAAAAGGTCAAAACAATCCTTGGGGGGAATTTCTGGAACGCGAAGCTTGTCGGGAGGGGCAAACACTGGGCGGACTAAGAGCCGCTTTAGATAAGACAAAAGAAGCATTGAATGATGCCAAACAAGCCTCTATTATTTCCACAGGTTTGCAAATTGAACGACTGAATATAGCCCGTAAATGGTCATGGTATGTCTTGATTGCTTCCTTGGTTTTCTTACCATTGGTCGTCAAAACAGAGTCAAACGTTTGGGATAACACGATATTGAATAAATTTCTGCCTGAATTGCGTCCTTGGTTTGCCATAATTTGTGCCGCTATTTTCGGTGCTGGTGGTGCTTTTTTAAGCAGTCTGATGGCTGTTCAAAAAACCCGAACAGTTCTGACGGACTATCAAGAAAATTTGAAAAACAATCAATTGAAACTGAATATTGGTGCTTTGGCAGCTATTACTATCTTCATTTTTTTGACTTGGGACATCATTCCGGGCGTTAAAATGCAAAATGCAGGTTCACTTGTTTTCCTTGCTTTTATTGCGGGTTTTTCAGAACGTTTTTTCCTTAACTTATTGAATATCAATAACGATGATATCGCACCACGCCCTGCACCTGTGCCTATTGCGACGCCGCCACCAACATCGGTAGCAGCCGTTATTCGAGACGCAATGCCTCTTGATGCTGATGTACCAAAAGTCCAAGACAATCCGCCTGCTGATGCGATACCAGAATCAACAATTCCAACAGCAACAGATCGAGGTGCGAAACCACTTAGTGATGTGAACACGATGCCGATTAATTGAGACCACAGATGAACTGATTCGACTGATTTACACTAATTTCCCTTGTCATCTTGTAAGGAATTAAGGAAAATCACTGTAAATATCGCAAAAAAAAGGGACAGTCTGACGACTGTCCCTTTTACGCTAATAAACCTTTATATTCTTAATAAATATAATTCCATAATTAATTTTTCACCACCAATTTTCCAGTGGCGATGCGACGACCTTCATTTTCAATTTTGAAAACATAAATACCAGTTGGCAAATTGTTTCTTTCAAAATTGAATTGGTTGCCCTCAAAATTTTCACTCCGCACTTGCCTGCCCATCATATCAAAGAGTGAAAAATGGCTTGTTTTACTGAGGGGGACACTTATGATGTCAAAAGTGGCTCTTTCAGAAAACGGATTGGGATAAACATTAACTTTTGTATCAGGTAAATAGACATTATCAACCGTTGCGGTAATGATAAAGTCTTGACCAACCGTATGAAAAGTCTGATTTGTTGTTGCAAATCCACCATAGTTGTAGCTAATCGCGCCTCTATTCAAAATCCTTGTCCCTTTGGGCAATTTTGGATAGAGGTTAACCCGAAATTTTACAAAGCCGAATGATTTTATACTATCTACGATATTTGGCAATAAATTGATGTCTGAAAACGTGAATTTTATTAAATTTTTTCCAAACATTGAAAAACTATAAGGGTGACTGCTTGCACCTAACTCTATACTATTGGGGTCTATAAAATCAGACAATGTGTCACGGACTTGAACCGCAAAAACTGTATCAGAAGGCAAATTGCGGAAACGAATTTCATACTCAATGCCATCTATTGCATTTATAAAGTGTTGATTACTATAACCTTGTGGAAATGCTTCAACTTCTCCTGCAACAAAATCCCCCCTCAGTATTTGGCATTCTTTGTCAACAAATTTGTCCGCATCGCCTTCTACAAATTGATTCACTTTATTGACGCTGTAATTCGTTTGTCCATTTGTGCGGCAACCTTCAACAGCCGTTGTTAGTTGAGAAAGACTTGGATGGTTCACCTCTTGTGGCAAATTCATTCGATAAGTGCTCCCGTTCTTAGGATATTTAAATGTCGTTGTTGCATTTGGAGGCAAATTGCCAACCGTTGGACGAATGGAAAATAAAACCTGATCTTCAATAATAACACCTACTTTTCCCGTTGTATTTGTGGTTGTACCAATGTTACTCACTCGAAAAACCACTGAATCCGTCTCACAAGCACCTGACAATGTCAAATTTACACCTGACCAATTTACAGTTGGTACGCAAGAAGAATCTGGAAAAATGTGTGCTTCAACACATAAAGTCTGCCCATCGCGTAATGAATCACCGCAAGCAGGTGCAATTTGTAAATCAAAACCACCTGTTCTGCCCGTTTGAATGTCGCCAATATTGAACCGATAAGTCCTTCCAGTCCTTGAAAAAACAGGTAAAGTAGCATTTTGGAAATTGAGTAAAGAATCAAGTTGAACCGTAACGTAAGCATTTTGCGCTAACCCCGCTCCATTATTGGCATAACGAACCCGATAAGTGGCGGGCGAACAACGTCGCAAAAAACCTGTCGTAATATTTACTTCAAGTTGTGGACAAGACCGAATTGGCTGTAATGATAAAGTTCTGGGCATTTTACCATATTGGTCATCGGTCGAAAAACTAACAACCTCATTTGGGACACTCCAAGTATTTGAGTAACCCTGCAACCGCAAATCAAAACTACCAGAATCAACCGTAATCAAATAAGCCCCAGTCGAATCAAGCGGTGTGGAGCGAAAAACTCTACTTGGCAATTCACGACTAACAGCTTCAACAATGACGTTTTGAAAGCCTAACTCATTGCCATCCAATTGATTATTAAAGTTTCGGTCAATAAAAACGCGCCCTTTAATTTCATTTGTAACAACAGAGCCATTGGCATTAATTTTCATCAAAAGGGCTTGTCTGCCTGCACCAAATTCTTCATCTTCTGCGAGTAAGAAACTTCCGTCTTCGTTTTGAATCAATCTATTGGGCAAACGAAATATCGAGTTGACCGTAAAAGAAATATCGAAAACACGGTTAAAAGTTTCAACGCCTGTATTAGAAATTTTGATAAATAAAGACCGTTGTACATTCAATGAATCAAAACTCGCTACAACAGCAAACCCACCGTCCTTTGTCGGCGTAAATGTATTAGGTAAAGTATAAAATCGACGAGGATGCGCCCATTCTACCGTACCATTTGTATCAATTTGAGCAAAGTAATTGCCTAAAATGGCTAATTTACCATTCTGTAAAACCGAAATTTCATCAACCCGATTGAAACGCAAATCACCATTCGCACCAAAAGGTTTTACAAGAATAGAGCGTGCATTGTTCCCATTTGCGTTGAGTTGGAGGATTCGAGCAGTGTCTCTGCCCAAATCCCCTCTCGAAGCGACAAAAATTGATGATCGGTTTTGGGACTCCACAATTTGCGTGGCGTTACGATTGGTTAATGGGATGGTTTTGTAAAAGAGTAAACCACCTTTGTTGTCGGTTTTTAGGATGGCGGCACTATCGCCAACTAAAGTTTTTTTGGTAATAGATAAAACTAAATTGCCGTCTTGAAGACGCGTTATTCCGCCGACACGCTCATCGTTGATATCACCAAAAGCATGTGTTGAAAGAACTTTACAAGTCGGCGTAACATGCACTAAACGTATATTTTCAATATTATTAGCCGTTGAAGTCGTGGCAAAAGACACCCAAAATGTCCCATCTATTGCTGATGTCATTTTCACATTGCCTTCTATTGTTTGCCCAAAATCAAGCTTTTGAGTCGCTAATGTGCGCCCTTCGGCATCCGTTTTGACCAAATAAAGACGTGAACTGTTGTCTGAACCACCACAAAAAAAGTATCCACCATCAGCCGTCCTTTCCATGGCTTGAGCCGAAGTATTGTCTGTTCCATTACCATATCTTTGCAACCAACCTTGTGCTGCAAGACTTGTGCTGTTAATGGTCAACAAAACCGAAGTCAATATGTATAGGAAGATATGTTTCATGTACTTTTTACCATTTCTTGTTTTGATAGTACAAAAGTGAGCATTGATTTCTGAACCTACAATTACAGTTTTAAGCATTTCCCGATATTTATTTTCGTTAAATTTTTGATTACCAATAATTTATAACTAAATTTCCCGATATTTTTACCACCAAATTAGTCTTTACTGAGGGGGTATTTTTTAAAATAAATTTATATTAACAATAAAAATGTACAATTCAACACTTATTCATCTTTTTAAAAGCTTAGATCGCAATGACAGACGGCAGTTGCGGAAATTTGTGCGTTCACCGTATTTCAATAGTCGTGAGGATGTGGTTGCTCTTTTTGATTATATTGACAAATACCTTGACACTGGTGGCGCGCCAAAAATGGCAAAAGAAAAAGCATTTTCGAACATCTATAAAAAGCAAACTTTTGACGTAGATTTGTTTTATTATCCTATGTCATATTTAACTCAAATCATTCAAAAGTATCTGGTTATCAATGAGTTAGAAAATGACACTCCACAATTTCAATATTTTTTAAGTCAAGCATTAAGACATAGAGGTGTTGATAAAATTTATGAAAAAACAGTCGTTGAAGCCAAAAAACATATCGAAAATCAACCTTTACGCAATGCTCAATATCATTTTCTAAATTATCGAGTACGCTTTGAAGAATTTGCTGCACGGCATCGTGTTAAACGAACAGGTAACTTTGAATTGCAAGAAATGACAAATGATTTTCATTTTTATGCCATTACAGAAGTTTTACAATTAGCTTCTATTTTGTCTGCTCATCAAAGCATTGCTAAAAAAGTCTATCAACAACCTTTGCTCTCATCTGTATTGAGTGTGGCAGAACAACATCTGGATATTCCTGCAATAGCTGCACTTTTTTATACTTTTAAGGTCCAAAGCGGTGAAGATAC
>JANMJN010000775.1:0-4940 GCA_031371355.1 Saprospiraceae bacterium | reverse complement strand
TAAACTTAATTCAAATAAATAACTGGGACTTTAATTGGCAAATGACTTATCAGTTTGAAAAATTGATGAAAATTCCTCAAGGATCAGTGATTTATTCAGAAGCAGAGTACGACAATACACGCCAAAATGGACGAAATCCTTACAACCCACCGCGAGATGTTTCTTATGTTTGGGGTACGAAGGATGAAATGATGAACTTAATTTTTCAGTATCTCGATTATGAAATGGGAGATGAAAAAAAATAGCACCTTGATTTTCAATAAAAGTATTACTATTACGAATAGAAAAATTACTTTTGTACCTAAATTGAAGATATATATTACTAAACGGCTACACAACACTGTTTGACCATCAAAAAATTTAAGTTTGAGTATTTAAAGTTTTAATTTAGGAATTCATCAAAATCAAATTATATAATGAAAAAACACTTACTATTCTTATGCTTTTGAAGGCGTTAACCATCTATGTTTATTTCTAAAAAAAATATAAAAATCGAAATATTGATTGCTTAAATTATTGTAAATGAAATATTTATATATAATGGCTTGTGCAATTCTAATGCCTTTCGGGTTGCTCTGTCAGTCTCCAATATCCGTTGAAAATAGTGTTGCTCGTCTGAATCAAATTAATAATGGGTCGGGTTTGATTCCTCATTTCAGTCTGCGATATGATGGTATTAAAGGCAGTAAGTTCTTTCATGAAGAATATACTGAGGGGGAGCTATGGATGTCGAAAAACAGACATTTTGCTAAGGAATATACCTATAAGTTTGATGAAGCAGAAAATACAGTACAAATTCGAGAAAAAAACGGCAAAGAAATATCTTTGTTAAGTCACGAAATAGAAGTAGCCAAATTATTTATCAACGGCTCAACAGTCACTTATTTTCGCGCTGTTGTACCAAATAGTGGTGGAGAACACCGCTTGTTTCAAGTCTTATTTGTCGGTAAAAAATATACTTTATTGAAATTACCCGCCAAGAAATTGGTTAAAACAGAGAAAACAGGTGGATATAACACCGGAGAAATCTATCATGAATATATTGCAACACATCGCTATTTTCTTCAAAGTGGTGAAAAGCCTTTTGAGGAAATAAAGATGACAAAACGTAACCTTTTGAAAGCGATGCCACAGAAAAAAGCAATTCTAGAAGCATTTTTTGAAGAGCATGAAGGCGATATTCACGACTATGAGATAGCAGAACTTTTGCAAAGTACAGAGCAATAAACATTTATTTTTTAATATTTCATCTTTATCTAATCACACTTTTTAATGTTATTTAAAAATTTCATCTAAAATGAAAAAAATTCTACTTTTATCTGTTTTCCTATCTTTTTCGTTGGCAATGACTGCACAGCGTAAAATTTCGGGAAAAATCGTGGATGGTTCTAATAATGACGCACTTGTTGGTGCAACGGTCATTGTTAAAAACACGAAGCGGGGTGTCCAGACGGATGTTGACGGCACATTTACGATTCAAGCTGACAAAGGCGAAATTTTAGTCGCTTCTTATGTGGGTTATATCACAAAAGAAATTGTCATTGATGTCTCAAATTCAGTTGATATTATGCTTGATGTTGACACACGTGCTTTGCAAGAAGTTGTTGTCACAGGTTACGGTGGTGCTTTGAATAAGCGCGAAATCACAGGGGCTATTTCAAAAGTCAAAGGCGAAGACTTCGAAAACTTACCTGTTCAGAGTTTTGACCGTGCTTTGCAAGGTCGTGCGGCAGGCGTTCAAGTGACTTCTGCGAACGGTGTACCAGGTGGTGCAGTACAAGTCCGTATTCGTGGTGTCGGTTCTATTGGTGCAGGCAATGACCCGCTTTATATCGTTGACGGTGTGCAATTGAACAGTAGTTCGCGCTCGTCTTTTACGTCTTCAAACCCACTGAATTTTTTGAACCCCAATGATATTGAATCAATGGAGGTTCTAAAAGATGCAGCAGCAGCTTCCATTTATGGTTCGCAAGCAGCAAACGGCGTTGTTTTGATTACAACCAAAAAAGGTAAAGCGGGTAAAACGAAAATTGATTTCAACTACTACAAAGGAGTAGTTGACCCAATTAAGCAATTAGGTGTTTTGAATTCTCAAGACTGGATACAAATGCGTACAGAAGCGGTACAAAATGCCAGCCCTACGGCAACACCATTATCTGTGCGCCAAACAGTTTTGGGGTCTATTCGCTTGCCTACAGATTATTCAGATGCTCAAATTGCGGCTATACCTACTTATAATTGGCAAGATGTCGCTTTTAGACGTGGTACTATTGACAACTACGAAATTGCTTTGAGTGGCGGTACGGACAAGACGAAATTTTATTTTTCAGGTGCCTACAACCAACAAGATGCGAACTTGATCAATGTTGACTTCAAGAGAGGAACTTCTTCTTTGAAATTGACGCATGAAGCAAGCAAAAAATTGACTATCGAAACAGCTTTGAATCTATCAACAACGACATCAAGAGGTCAATTTGGTAGCTCTAACGGTGGTTCTTTCTTAGGCGCATCCGCATTTTCCTCTTCTTTGGTATTACCTATGAATCCATTCTACAAGGATGATGGTTCTTACTTTGGTACGCCAGCAGATGGTGGTTTAGCAGGTATTTTGAACCAGAATGTATTGATGGTCAGTGAGCTAAATACGATAAAAGCGACTATCAATCAGATTGTTGGTAGTGTGACGGCTAACTATAAAATTACAGACAATTTAGTTTTTCGTCCTTTTGTTGGTATTGATTATGGTACAATTAAGGGTTTTAACTATACAGACCCACGTACCGCCGATGCTTTTAATGTGAGAGGTCGTGTCAGCACTCAGTTTGATGAAAATACGAACTTTTTGACGAATGCGACTTTGAACTACAATAAACGCTTCGATGGCGATAAGCACAATCTCGGTGCTTTGGTGGGTGTTGAGTACAGAAATGAAGCAAACGAAGGGACTTCTTCCACAAGTGAAGGCTTTCCGACACCTGCTTTCAAGTATCCGAATTCGGCAGCAAATCCGATTGGTATTGGTGGCTTTTGGACGGGTTACAGCAAAGCAGCTGTTTTTGGACAAGCGAGATACAGTTTCAACAGCCGTTACTTTCTTCAAGGTGTCATGCGTTACGACGGTTCTTCCCGTTTCGGAAAAAACACACGTTGGGGTTTGTTCCCCTCAGTATCTGGGGCATGGGTAATATCTGAAGAGAATCTATTTAAAGGAGTTAAGGCACTTGATGAGCTTAAATTCCGTGCAAGTTATGGTGAAACAGGTAACGACCAAATCGGTAACTTCCCTTCTTTGGGTCTTTTCGGTGGTGGTGTAGCTTATGCAGGAATCGGTGGTATCACAGCGAGCAGCATTGCTAACCCCGATTTGCAATGGGAACGCAACGTAGAAACATCTTTGGGCTTAGAGTTTTCTTTTTTGAAAAACATTATTACAGGTCAGATAGACGTATTTGAACGTAAAAGTAAGGACTTATTACTAGCTCAGGCATTGCCTCAAATCAGTGGTTATAGCAGCATTACGTCAAACGTTGGCGAAGTCCAAAACAGAGGTATCGAATTTGAATTGAATCTCAAGCCCATCAAAACTAAAGATTTTTTATGGGATATCAATTTCAATATTACCAAATTAGACAACAAAGTAAATAAACTTTACGATGGTATTTCTAAAACGGCTAACAAAGACAGTTTAACGATTTTACCGGGCAATACATCGGTCATATTAGGTAAGCCTCTCGGTGCCATCTTTACGGCTGAATATGCTGGCGTGAATCCGGCTACGGGTCGTGCAATGTGGTATGACGAAAACGGCAATCCGGTCTATGTGGTTCGTAACCCAGGTGATTTCAAATATATCGGTAGTTCTTTGTCAACTTTGTATGGTGGCTTCACCAATACATTCAATTTCAGAGGTTTAGAGCTTTCTGCTTTCTTTCAGTACGACCTCGGACGTTTAGCCATTAACAATCAAGGTGCATTTCTTTCTGAAAATGGTGGTCGTTTGTTCAATTCTTTGCAAAGCGTTTATGACCAAAGGTGGCAAAAGCCGGGTGACGTCACAGAAGTGCCTCGCCCAATCAACGGCAACGCTGAAACACGCGCTTCAAGCAACTTTACAGGCACACGTGCACTCGAAGATGCTTCTTATTTGCGCTTGAAAACATTGTCCGTTTCTTATGCTATTCCAACTAAAATATTGGCAAGAACGAAAGTTTTGAACGAAGTACGCTTTTATGCTCAAGGTTTTAACCTTTGGACGATGACAAACTGGACAGGCTACGACCCAGAATTTATCAATCTGGGGAGTGGAAACAATGGTATTGTGCCACAGTCCAAAAGTTATACCTTCGGTGTTCAAGTCAAATTCTAATCATTCAATTTAAAATCTTAGATATTATGAAAAAAATATTTTTGTGTGCTGTAAGCCTCCTTTTTGTCGTTTTATCTGGCTGTAGCGACTTGTTAGATGTCAGTCCACGTCAATCTATTGACTCTGCGACTGCCTTAACGACAGAGGAAGCACTTGATGCAACAATTATCGGTGCGTATGACCAATTGCAATCCATCAACGTATATGGGCGTGATATCATCGCTATGCCCGAGGCATTAGCGGATAATGGACGGGCGACTAATAAGTCAGGTCGTCTAAATCCTGAATATCAAAACCAACCTAACGCACACATCGTCAACTTGTGGGCAACAGCTTATTTCGCTATCAACCAGCTCAATTTAGTGATTGATGCCTCCCCCTCAGTAAAAATGGCTGATACTAAGCGCAGCGCCGTCGAGGGACAAGCTTATTTCATGCGTGCTTTGTTGTATTTCGAGTTGATGCGCGCTTATGCTTATACGCCTAAAGCCATCGTAACGCAACAAGACAGAGGTGGTGTGCCACTCATTTTGAAAGGTGTCTTGGAATTGCCACAAGTCACAAACGCATCTCG
>JANMJN010000951.1:0-4386 GCA_031371355.1 Saprospiraceae bacterium | reverse complement strand
GATGTGGGTATCCAAGGCATCTAATTCATCACGATTATCGCAAACGGGAATGACATTCGTGAAACCGAGACTGTTGATGAGATAAGCGATTTTGCGGATATACACATCATTTTTGAAACCGTTGCAAACGATAATTTTGTCTTTATTAATCTTTTTATCCTTGAAAAGTTTGATAATCAAATCAATATCAAACGCCGAAGAAGTTTCGATTTGCACATTGTTTTTCAAAACTTCATCTAAAACGAAGCGGAAATGGGAGCTTTTGGTGCAGTAGCAATAGAAATATTCGCCGTTGTAATTGAGGTCGTCAATGGCATCATTGAAATACTTTTTTGCAGCTTGAATCTGTTGACTAATCTTTGGGAGATAAGTAATTTTTAAAGGCGTACCATATTTTTTTATCAGCGCGTACAAGTCAATGCCGTGAAAATGCAGGCAGTTATCTTGCAAAGTGAATTCATCCTGTGGAAAATCGAAGGTCTGATCCACTAAGTCAAAATAAGTGTTTTTCATTAATAATCAATTAGTTAGTAACAAGTGAAACCATTAATTTTATCATGTCGTTTCGAGAAACGTGCAAAAATACATTTTTAGAAAAATTAGAGGGCATAAATCTCGGAATATCGGATAAAGATTCGTGAATGGCGTATTTTGAAGTTTGATTAGACTGTTTGAGCAACTTTTTAGGTTTGCGTATAGGGAATGTACCCCCCTCAGTATTTTTACCCTTTTTGACACTTATCCGATTAACCAAACAATCAATTTGAAAGGAATAAAAATAAATATGCCATTCAAGTTTACAAATATTTATGAGCCAATGAGTTACATCTTAGAATTTTGTTTTTTAATGTCGAAATTTTCTTTAATCCTACTTCGAAATTCAATAAACCTTTCAAAAAGTTTTGTATTCGGCTGAAATCGTTGGAAATTTGTGGCTTCATTATTAGAAAAATCAAAATTAGACAGATTCTGCTTTATGACAACCACCATTATTGTAACGACTGTTATCGCTCTCGTCCTTATTGGACTTATTGCGAGGAATATGTATTTAACGCATCAAGAGGAAGAGCAAAAAAGGGCTGAAGCCATTGCACCTATCTATGATGAAAAACCGCTTTCAACACCCGATTGGGTTAAAAACGCAGTAATTTATCAAGTCAATATACGCCAATTTACGCCCGAAGGAACTTTTAATGCTTTTGGGGAACACATTGACCGTATTGCTGCTTTGGGTGTAGACATGGTTTGGTTTATGCCCATTTATCCTTTGTGTGAAACCAATCAAAAGGCACATGAAGAAGCTGAAACAGAAGTTTTGGGTAGCCATTATGCTGTTTATGACTTCTTTTCGGTCAATCCGCGTTATGGTAAGCCAGAGGATTTTAGGAATGTTGTTAAAAAACTCCATGATTTAGGAATAAAAGTCATTCTTGATTTTGTACCCAATCACACAGGTTGGGATTCGCGTTGGATGTTGCGGCATCCAGAATGGTTTAAACGCGATGCACAAGGCAATATCATGTCGCCTGTAAAAGAAGAAAACGGCGAATCGTGGGGCTGGGATGATGTGGCACAATTGGATTACTCGAATAAGAGAATGCGTGAGAATGTCATTCAAGCACATGAGTTTTGGATGCGTGAGTTCGAAATTGACGGTTTCCGCGAAGACGTGGCAGGTGAAGTACCCAATTCATTTTGGAACGAATTGCGTCCACGCCTTGAAAAGATTCGCCCTGTTTACATGCTTTCTGAAGATGAAGTGAAAGGCGAGCAGCATTTCAAAGTCTGTTTCAATACCAATTATGGTTGGGAAACGTCTATTGTTTTGAAGAAAATAGTAAAAGGTGAATTACCAGCCTCTGCATTGTATGATTGGACTGAAAAAGTAAAAGAAAAATTTGGAACGCGTGGTTGGCAGTTGAATTATACACAAAACCACGATGAAAATACTTGGAACGGCACGGAACAAGAGCTTTTTGGCGAAGGCGCAGATTGTTACACTGCATTGACGTTTGTTATCGAAGGTATGGGTATGATTTACTGTGGGCAAGAAGCGACGCTTGACAAACGTTTATGGTTTTTTAATAAAGACGAGATTGATTGGAATGGCGTGCCGCGTGCCGAATTCTTTAAGGTTTTGATTGACCTCAAACATAGAAACAAAGCCTTATGGAATGGTCAAAATGGGGGTGTGTTGCGCAAATTGACAACAGATGCCGATGAAAAAGTCTATGCTTTCATCCGTGAAAAAGACGGTGATACTTTTGTCGGTATTTTCAATTTATCAGAAGCAAATGTGGCTTGTGTACTGAGGGGGGGTGAAGCTGTTGGCAAATATCAAAATGCTTTTACAAGTACTGAATACAATATTACGGCAGATATGTCCTTGTCTTTAAAGCCCTTTGAGTATATTTTGTTGTCAAATGTTTAATTTCAATCCGTTTTGGGTACTTTAATCGTTTTCATTGTCAATAAAAACCATGATAAAAGAGTATTTTTACGATTAGGTAATTTTGCCTTTTTATTATTTTAATCTGGCGTTTACGTAAGAAAAAAGTTAAAGAGTTCCATCGGAAAAGTGCTCATTAAATATTATGTGCCTTGCTTCGATGGAACTCTTTTTTTTATTTTGCTTAGACATTTGTACTATTTCAACCTTTTTTTATGCCATTCTTGTTTTTTTCTTTAGCGATATTCTTTAACATGCCACTAAAAATAAATAAGTGAAAGGGGGAAACTGCATACCAATACAATCTGCCAAGTAAACCTAATGGTCTAAAAGTAGCTGTTTGTGTCAATATATTATTGTCATCTATTTGAAATTCTAACCAAGCTTCACCGGGCAACTTCATTTCAGCATACAAAAGCAATCTTTTCTCGGCTTTATTTGCGATAAGCACACGCCAGAAGTCTAAAGCTTCGCCGACAAAAATATCGGTTTCGCTTCTACGACCCCGTCTCATCCCGACACCACCCATTAATTGGTCAAAAAAACCGCGAAGTTCCCAAAGCCAATTGCCATAATACCATCCAGTTTTACCGCCAATCGTCCATATATTTTCAAGCGCAGGGCTGTTGCTGCTAATCTGCATCTGTCTTTTATCTTTAAAACAACCATTAACGGGTACTTCAATGAATTTTGAGATACCATTTTGAAAAATGCTGCTTGTTTGGGCATCTTTCCAGCTTGATAATACTTGATTTTGACCAATCTTGTCAAATGCCAGTTTTATGGACGTATCATAATCAATGAGAGAAATGTTCAGTAATATCGCTAAATTATTGGATTTACAAATGACTTCTATTTTCATGCTGTTCACTAAATTTTTTGCTAATGCAAAAGAAGTCGCTGTAACAAAATATAACCAATAGGAAGAAATTTTGGGTGTCATGACCGGAACAATAAATATGCGCCTTTTTAGTCCTCTGATTTTTGCAAAATGCAATAACATGTCTTTATAACTCAATATATCTGGTCCGCCTATATCGTAACTTTTATTATAGGTTTCTTTATTTATAATGACACCGCACAAAAACTCAACTACGTTCCGAATAGCTATGGGCTGACAATTGGTTTTTAGCCACTTTGGTGTAATCATAATCGGTAATTTTTCAACTAAATCACGGATGATTTCAAAGGAAGCACTGCCTGAACCGACTATAATTCCGGCTCTCAAAGTCGTAAGCGCAAATGTTGCATCAGATAAGATATCTTCTACATTTTTACGAGAGGATAAATGTTTTGATAATTCATTTTCATTGACAATACCACTCAAATAAATGACCTGTTTAGCTTGAGTTTTCTGGATTTGTTCTTTGAAATTAATGGCACAGAGTTGTTCCATTTTTTCAAAGTCGCCTGTTTCCGTTGACATAGAATGAATAAGATAATAGGCGACATCAATGTCATTCGGAATATTGTCTAAACTGTCTTTTTGTAAAAAATCAGCTTCAATTATAGTGATATTTTGATTAGGATATTTGTTATTGAATCGGTTTTTATCCCTCACGCAACAAATGACCTCATGCCCATTCTGCAATAAAACAGGCAATAATCTTTGTGCAATATAACCCGTTACGCCAGTAAGTAAAATTTTCAAAGTCTTATCTATTTTAGAATTATTAAGTTTTTTTAGAGTAAACTGAAAAGAATACACCCCAATCCAACAAAATACTGAGGGGGATTGTGCTGATTCCCAGTTGAACGAATCCGTTATATCGAGTTATATTTCAATGATTTTTTTTGTAACTGCTTAGGTTAATTTAAATACGGAAGGCTTTCGAGAAAATATATCTTTAATAGCGTCAAAGACATTCATCTTATGTTTACGGCAAGTAGAAATAAAACCTCTAATCCGAGCGAAGATGTGAATGCCTTCGACGGTT
>JANMJN010000948.1:0-2104 GCA_031371355.1 Saprospiraceae bacterium | reverse complement strand
GATAGGCTGTTTCACATAGAAAACATAAGACTTTTTGTAAAGTAAACTATGTTTTCTATGTGAAACAGCCTATCTACCAATGTGATAAGAACAAAAATAACGCTTTGTCATGCCTAACTAATATTGTCAAAGCACTTATTGGAATATGAAACGCTTACCCACTTTAAATTTTCGCTTCAATTGGATTTTGAAACACTTAAGTGCCTTAAATTATCCCAAACATTCAAAATTTAAAAAAATACTAAGGGGGGGAATCACGACCAAATCCCTATCTTCGTCGGTATTTCATAATTATTAATCAATCCAATTTTAAATGAAAAAATTACTCTTTTTATGCTTAGTTGTTGGCAATATCGCAACAGCACAAGCACAGCCCACAACAACGCCTCCGCCGACTGCGGCGGCAAAAGATGAAAAAGCATCGCTTTTGACCATCCCTTTTAATCCTGATAATTTTGTTGAGACGGTTCACACGACGACTATTAAAGGACAAAAAGTCCCTTTTGTGGCGACTACGGGCACTATGCCTGTTTGGGACGAAGAAGGCAAAGCGATTGCAGGTTTATTTTACACCTACTACGAGCGTTCGGATGTCAAAGACCGTGCGGCACGTCCTTTGGTCATTTCGTTCAATGGTGGTCCCGGTTCGGCATCTGTTTGGATGCACATTGCATATACGGGTCCGCATTTGTTGAATATTGATGATGAAGGGTATCCCGTGCAACCGTATGGCATCAAGGAAAACCCTTATTCCATTTTGGATGTCGCAGATATTGTGTTCGTCAATCCTGTCAATACAGGTTATTCACGCGCGACGATTAAGGAAGGCGTTGCCGCTAAGTTTTTTGGCGTCAATGCCGATATCAAGTATTTAGCCGATTGGATTGGCACATTTGTCACACGGACAAACCGTTGGGCTTCGCCTAAATATTTGATTGGTGAAAGTTATGGTACAACGCGGGTGTCAGGTCTCGCTTTGGCTTTGCAAAACAACCAATGGATGTATCTGAATGGCGTTATTTTGGTATCGCCGACTGACTTGGGCATCGAGCGCGGTGTGGCTTCTGATGCGGCTTTGTCCTTACCTTATTTTGCTGCCACTGCTTGGTATCACAAAATGTTGCCCGCCGATTTGCAGCAAAAAGACTTGATAAATATGTTGCCCGAAGTAGAAAAGTTCACCATTGATGAACTGCTGCCCGCTATCAGCAAAGGCGGTTTTTTGGAAGATGCGAAACGGAAAGAAATAGCGGCTAAAATGGCGCGTTATTCAGGACTTTCAGAAAAAGCCATTTTGCAAAATAACCTCCAAGTGTCCACCGATTTTTTCTGGAAGGAACTGCTGCGCGACAAAGGTTTTACCGTTGGGCGTTTGGACTCCCGCTATCGCGGCATTGACCGTCAAGACGCAGGTATGCGACCCGATTTTAATTCCGAATTGACTTCGTGGCTGCATTCATTTACACCAGCGATTAATATTTATCTCCGAAATTACCTCAATTACAAAACAGACCTCAAATACAATATGTTTGGACCCGTCAATCCGTGGGACAGGACGAACGACAAGACGGCTGAAAACCTGCGTCAAGCGATGGCGCAAAACCCGTTTTTACATGTCATGGTTCAGTCGGGCTATTACGATGGGGCTTGCGACTATTTCAATGCCAAATACAACCTCTGGCAAATGGATCCTGGCGGCAAATTGAAAGGTAGAATGTCGTGGAAAGGCTATCGCAGTGGGCATATGATGTACCTCCGCAAAGAAGATTTGCAAACAGGGAATGAGGACATACGGCAGTTCATCAAAGCATCGTTGCCAAAGCCTGGTGAGGCGGCGCGGCATTGATGTGGGACATAGGTATTGTAAACAGTATTACAATAGTTTTTGGTTTTTTCAATAACGAGTTACAACCTTGCGATGGTTCAAATCTTCGCAAGGTTGTAACACAAAACTATGATTAAGCCCCCCTCAGTATTTTGAATAAAAAAAGCTCGGTTTCCTAAGAAACCGAGCGACATCCTTTGTAAAAAAATCTAAAGGTTGAAACACCACTAAAATCAAGATTTAAAAAAACTATTGTTTGACCAGTTTACTATTGTATAT
>JANMJN010000752.1:0-1629 GCA_031371355.1 Saprospiraceae bacterium | reverse complement strand
CATAGGAAAAAAAAGCAAAAACAGGTCGTAAGTGATAGATATTATCCCATCTTTTCAAAAAGGGAAAAGATAAATCAGAGGAAACGATAGCCACCCAATAGAAACAAATGATGAAAAAAGTAGTCATTAACTTAGTCGCTGTTTCGTATTGTTTATGATAAAAAAACCAAATCAAAAGCCCTGTTGAAGCCATGAGATAAGTCGGTGACTCAGCTGCCTTATTGAAAACGACGACCCAAAGGAGTAGAAAAGCCAAAAAATAAGCCCGTCTTTCTGTTGTTAATATGAGTCGCTTTCTCCATAACATAAGCCAATAACCCAAAAGCATCAATACCCCAAAACCCATCACAAAAGGCTCAATAGTTGTTGGGAAACCCAATGTATGTGTCATAAAACCCACCAAAGAGAACGGTTCTGAAATCACATCCCCCCTCAGTAAATCAAGCCAATCGGTGTAATATTTCACCAATTCAGAAGGACTGACGAAAAACAAAGGCGTTAGTGAAATCAAGAAGGTAAACACAATAGCTTTCACAATACTGCGCCCAGATTTTGGATACAAAACGGCAAGTAAGCCTGTTATCGCCCCAAACCCTTTGATACAAAAGTTAAATACAGTCGTTAGCACCGCTTTCGTGGGTTCTTGTCGTTCAAAAAAAATAAAAGTTGTCATCATACCTGTTGCTATAAGGACATTGGTTTGGGCATGTAGCACATTTTTAGAGAGTTCAAAAACAGATAAAAGCAGCAACCAAACGACCCAACGCTTGTCTAAACCAATATGCGTTATCGCCCATAAAAAAACGATGGTTGAACCAAAAAGCCAAACAAATAAGTCAATCGGTGTAGGAAGTAGCGCAATTGGCGCAAACAAAACGGCAAAAACGGGGTGGTATTGAAATAAATCAAAATACTCATTCGGGTAGGAGGTATAAAGCGGTTGATGATGGGCTAAATGAAAATAAGAGTATTTAAAAATAGAAAAATTATTGTTGCCCCGCTGTCGCAAAACACCCAATTGAAGCCATGTCAGACAAGTCATAGCCAAATGCAAAAACCATAAAAGGTTAATATGCACATCAGAAACGCCGCGCTGTTCCCACAGGCGACGAAAGAATGGGTTTATTGACATTTAATAAAAAGGACTTCACGTTCTGAAAAAAACTATTTTGATTTAGCTCACTTCGTTGCTCGTAAGTCTAATCCATAGCAAAGGTATCATTTGATATAATCTATCATAATTTTTGGGAAGTTTTTAACAGATTTTTATTCAAAAAAAAGTGTCGTTAGACTATTTATTACAGTATTTCATCGAAATAACTGATATATTTTTAATCGTTCAAAACCGCTCACACGTCCTATTATTTTTTGTTAAAATTTGTACATCGGCTCTACGATTCCAATTTATTAGGTTTTTGAATAAAAACTTTCCACTCTTCAACCAACATCCAAAACATTGGTATTAAACCAAATATGGGACGCAAATAATAAGTATTATCCCATTTTCGCAAAAAAGAAAATGCCAAATCGGAACAAAGAAAAGCCGCCCAATAGAAACAAATAATAAAAAAGGCAGTCATCAACTTAGTCGTTGTACCATATTGTTTATGATAAAAAAACCAAATCAAT
>JANMJN010000744.1:0-2195 GCA_031371355.1 Saprospiraceae bacterium | reverse complement strand
CAAGTCAACAACATCTCGACTGACGTTTGACCAAGTGTATTTAGCGACATGTTGTTTTGCCTGTTGTGCTTAAGAGGCGGCTAATCCGTTGTTTTCGATAACGCTTTTAATTTGGGTCGCCAAATCGTGCACATCGCCTGTTTTGAACAACAAACCATTTTTTTGATGCTCGATGAAATCGCGTTGACCGCAGTTATCGGAACAAATACAGCATAAACCCGAAGCCATCGCTTGCGTCAAAGCGAGTGATTGTCCTTCAAAATAGGAAGGTAGGATAAACGCATCCGACCTTTCGTACAAAGATGTTTCTTCTGCTTGCGAAAAATAAGGCACAATCTCTATATTGGTGTGGAGGTGACTTGGAAACTCTTGTAAAATCGCTTCCGTGTGACTGCCCACACCAGCTAAAATCAGTGTCCAGTTGCTTCGATGTGTCTGAAATACTTTATCAAAGGCTTGAATCATATCCGTTTTGCCTTTGCGTGCTAACCAACTGGCATTGAATAGAAAAGTCGTATGACTACTGAGGGGGGGCTTTTTTTTCTTTGGAATATTCGCTTCATAGTAGCCATTTTTGAAAACAGTGATGCCATCGGGTGTTCTTTTAAGGACATTGACGAGGTAATCAACGTCTTCATGATTGGACAACAAAACCTTATCAGACTTTTTCAAGCCTTTCACGCTGGCATTGAAGCGAATGAAATCAGGCATAAAAAGCGATTTAAACGTCTGATTGCGGTAATGATACTTCGCTTCAACTGCCCAGCCTCGTTTTTCAATACCATGACTGAAGGCAACGACAGGCACGCCCAAATCTGTAAAATAACCCGAAGCGGGTTCGTGTGCCAAAATTAAAGAAGGCTTGATATCATGCTCTTTTAAATAGTTTTTGGCTTGTTTTCCCCAAAGAATATGATGTCCTGAGAGCGGACATTCCTTGCTACCGATGTGAATAAACCTGTAACCTTTCTCTTCAAAGGCTTTTCGCCAATTCCAAGCGATGCGCCCCATACCCGTTTCCTCTGTTAATGGAATAGATGCGACGTGAACGATGGTTAAAGGCTCTTTTTCTCTATTGGTTGTCATAGTTTTGTTTTTACTTTAGTTTTTACTAAGGGGGTTATTTTGAATCACCCTCTCAGTATATACTTTCTCGCGCAAAAGGTCAATCATCAACTGTGTCCGTTTGTCTCTACCCGTTTTATTGAGGTGATACGCCGTATCAAAGTAATCTGTATCAGGCAACACAAAGGTTTTTGGTGTATTGATAATCGGACATTTCAGTTGCTTCTGAAACTGCTCTTGGTACTGGGTAATGACATCTTCGTTAAGATTGTATTCAGATTGCATATAAGTCGGAAAGGTATAATAAACCTTTGCCCCGCGCTGTTGTGCTTGTTCGATAAAGCCATTTAGTGCGGCTATCACGTCGCTGTAATCCTTAAAATTTATTTTTCCTCTGTCTGTTTGACTCGCGGGTTGCGGCTGATTGAGATGCGCTATCATATCACCTTCTGGTGAAAAACCATCCCGACGATAGACATTTTCATTGGGATTCAAAACGGCTGCAAAAAATAGAGAACTCACACACCTTTGCCAATTGATACCTATTAAACGCAGTTTATCATTAAAAGAGTCGTCTATATAGTGAACCGCTTGTGGGTTGATGTCCACCAATTGAGAATACAACTTGGTGTCGCCTTTTTTAGTCAAACCATATTCGACGCATAAAATAATGTTATCACCTTGTTTAACGAAGCTTTTAGCTTCATTAAGTCCAAAAGCAACACCCAAGCCGGCATGAAGACCCATATTCACAACGCCTACATGTAGCGAATCGCTTATGCGCTTACTATCCAAGCCGAAAGCCAAGTTTGAACCGCCCACAAAAACCAACCGTGGTGTAGGTAATTCTGCCAAGCGTTTCTCTTTCTCTATCGTTGCACCTACAAAGACATTTGTATTTCTTATTTTCGGCGCAACAAAGGCTTGTAACAGAAAGCAAAAGCCAACGGTCAATCCTGTATAAGCTGCTACTTTTAGAAAAAACTTTATAAGCATTTTATGATTCATTTGCCCCCCTCAGTAAAATCTTAAAAATTAATTTCAACCTTTCATTAGAATTGAAAATATATAAACTGTTGATTCTGCTCGAACGCTCCGAATAAAAGTATCGTGACACCGAGCAACACATA
>JANMJN010000702.1:0-3335 GCA_031371355.1 Saprospiraceae bacterium | reverse complement strand
CAAACTTTTGATTTGCGAGCCATTTTGTTCGATGTTTGGGCATAATGACGGCTGTTTCTACGCCCGCATTGTTCAAATATTTAGGTAATGCGCCAACAACGTCGCCTAAGCCGCCAGCTTTTGCGGCGGGATAACATTCTGCACTGATGTGTAAGATGGTCATAAATGAAATATGAAATATGAAATATGAATGATAGCTGCGAAAGTATGAAATTCTTTCATTTTTTATTCATATTTCATACTTCATATTTCATACTTTCTAAAGAATATCTACAAAAGTAAAACCCCAAAACCCTTGTTTGATGGGTAGCTCTATTTCTTGTCCAGCTTCAACATGCTGAAAACTTTGGGTTTTAGTGCGAATTCTATCCATTTCTCCGTCTTTGGCAAAATACAAATAGAAGGCATCAACAGTCACAGTGGTATTTTTAGCAATGCCAAAACGACTGGTTCTAAGTGGTGTTTCTTTCTGAAAAAGGACTTTTATACTGAGGGGGGCGGTTTTTGAAAGAAGATGATTGGAACTGATGCCCAAGAGTGGAAAGATTGCCATACCCGCCACCAAACTGAACATAATAATAGGTGCACGGTCGCTTTTGTCGATCGCTTTTTTGCTCAAAACCCAACCAAAGATGCCGCCAACCACTATCCCTATCAAAAGACAACGGAAAAAGAGATACTGTATCTCAAATGTATTTGAAAAATAAGGCACTTCGTGGACATAACCTAAGATAATGCCACCCAAGATTGCCACAACTAAGATGGATTTTAGGAATATTTTCATGATTGTTGATTTTTTTGATTTATTAGACCACAGATGACACGGATGCGACTGGTTTTCACTGATTTCTTTTTTACTTTGATGATGAAAAACAGAAAATCAGCATAAATCAGTCGCATCCATGTCATCTGTGGTCAAAAAAAAACTAACTCCGCCGGACCTGCCTTGTCGCTATCGCCAAACCTGAAAAGCGGTAACCAATACCCAACTCTGCCGTTGGGACAAGGTAGCCAAAAGTTTTATAAGGCAACAAAGAACCAATACCTATTTTACCATAAATAACCAAGGGCAAACCTGAACGCCGTCCTTTGCTCAAGGCAAAATCACGTCCCAAGCCTAAAGATACTGAGGGGGTGACATACCATTTTTTTTCGACTAATGGATGACTCGTCGTGCCGCTTGAAGGTGCAGCTATCTCTGTTCCGAAAGGCGGAATGACATAATTGGCACCCACACCAATCGGTGTGATTTGCCAAAACCAACCATTGGAGCCACCGAGACGGCGATAGGTTAATTCAACTGCCGCTGAAAAATTTTCGAAATCGCCTTCTCGGTGCATCCAACCCAATTCGGTCGTGATATACCACTCAATGAAGTTTCGACCTGCTCGAAAGCCTTTAAAACCGCGTTTTTCTATTATTTTCAAGGGAATATCTACACCAAATTTGCCACCCACATACCCCAAAGGCGCAAAACCTGATATGTGTAATGCCATTGCTTCTTCCCCCAATTTGCTGGCACGGAAAGGATTGTCTTGCTTCTTTTGGGCATTTATACTGAGGGGGGCAATAAAGATGCTAATTGTAATAAAAAGGAAGATCGTTGATTTAATCATTACGTGTTTTTGATTTTAAACGTGCTGTAAAGATGCGAAATTTTGTGTTGTGAAAAAATTTCAAAAATAATTCATCGTATATTTGCGATTATCAAAAAATCTATCGTATATTTGCGATATAATTAAAACAACGACAAAATGGCATTTAGTAAAAAAGCAGAATTTAAAGACGATGAGATAGCGATAGCAGCATTTGCAAAAGCCATCAGTCACCCTGCACGGGTAGCGATATTGAAAGTAGTGGCAGAAAGCCAAAGCTGTGTTTGCGGTCAAATCGTGGATGTTTTGCCATTGGCGCAAAGCACGGTGTCGCAACATTTAAAAGAACTAAAAGAAGTGGGTTTGATTGACGGAACAGTTGACGGCGCAAAGTCATGTTACTGTATCAATTGGACAGCCTTCGAGAAAGTTAACAAAATACTCAACCAGTTTTTTGAAAAAACAAGCTGTTGTAAAGACGGTTGTTGTTAGTTAATAATGGATAATGGATAATCATTATCCATTATCCATTATCCATTAATTTCACATTTTAAATTTTATGCAATGAAAAATTCTGATTGTTGTCAACAAGGCTCTGGATGTTGTGGTGGTTTGACCACAGGTGGCGGTTGCTGCTGATCCATTGAAGCTCATCCGTTCCGTCGTCAAATGGGCGACGGAACATTTTTTTGAAAATGCTTTAACAATTAAAATTAAACATCTTTTTTTATGAAAACAAGTCCTTTCCCGCGTATGCACACCAGTTTTTATGTTTCAAACATTGAAAAAACGGTGGCATTTTACAATACATTCTTTGGTCAAGAGCCGACGAAGGTGCGTCCTTTTTATGCCAAATACATCCTTGATGCGCCGAGTCTCATCATTTCATTTATCGAAAGCCCTGATAAAGTTAATGCTAACTTTGGGCATATCGGCATTCAAGTAGAAACACAAGACGAGATGTATCGCCGCTTTTTTGAAGCTAAAACCAAGAGTTTAGAACTCGTTGAAGAAATTGGCGTGTCTTGTTGTTATGCCAAACAAGACAAGTTTTGGGTGAGTGACCCTGATGGTATCGAGTGGGAAATCTACTATTTCCATGAAGATGCCGAGTTTAATGACCCGCGTTATGACTTCAAAAAAGATGAAGAAACGGAAGGTGCTGCATGTGGCTGTACGCCTAAGGATAATGCTATGGCAACTACGACTTTTGCTGCTTTGCCTTTGGCAACTGTTAATTGTTGTTGATTTGTCTTTTTTGTCATTTTGAGCGCAGCGAAAAAATCTGAATTTTTTGTTGATAAAAGCAATGTTAAAGCCAAATATTAAATTTAGATTCTTTCATTGCGTTCAGAATGACAAAAAAACGTTTAGCATGACAAAAAACTATTTTCATTAAAACATTGATTATCAAACTTTAATACATTTAAAGATGGAAACAAACATTCGTGAAATGACATCTGATGATTATCCATCCGTAGCCCAAATCTATGATGAAGGTATCGCAACAGGCAACGCTACCTTCCAAACCAAAGCCCCAAATTGGGAAAGTTGGGACAAAGATCATTTATCTTTCGGACGTTTTGTGGCTGAAAATAGGGCTGGAGAAGTCGTCGCATGGGCTGCCTTGGTGCCTGTGTCTGGCTGATGCGTTTATGCAGGCGTTTATGCAGGCGTTGCGGAGTTGAGTATATATGTTTCAAAAAAAGCTCGTGGCTTAGGAATTGGACGTTTATTGAT
>JANMJN010000700.1:0-2367 GCA_031371355.1 Saprospiraceae bacterium | reverse complement strand
GCCTGAACACGCTTTAGAATGTTATTTGCGGACGAATATGGATATGCTCGTTTTAGAAAATATTATGATTCGACGGACTCAATCGAATAAGGCGGCAAGTGTACAAAGGCAGCAAGAAAACTCTTCTGTTTTACATTAATCAATTTTGGGAAATGAAAAAAATCGTTACTTTTTTATGCCTTTTTGCTGTTATTCAAGCAATAACAGCTCAAAACAATCAGAAATCAAACGATTCTATCGGAAGAAGCTCCCCCCCTCAGTATCACAAGCCCTTGATAGAGGTTGATTATAGCTTATTGTATTTCGATGCCAACTTGGGGTATTTACCTAAAAAAGAAAATGCGTCATGGGCGGCTCAAATCAGCGGCGGATATTGCTTCAACGAGCAATCCGCCGCTGGTATCGGAGTAGGCGTTTTCGGTCGAGAGCAGACTTTTAAAAGGTTTGGTCTGGGTGCAGGTTTTCAATATCGGCACAATTACCCTCAACGGCTACTGGTCATAGCCGAGTTTGGTTATTTGTTTCAACATAAAATGCACGATAAAACTTTGGATAAAGATATGATTTACGTACCCCAACACTCTAAACCCATTTACTTTCAATTGGAAGCACAGTGGCGTTTATGGCGTTCGTTGACTTTAGGTATTGCTGCGACACAATCAGGTGATTTATATTTTAAAAGATACATAGATGAAACACGCACGACACAAGATATGTGGCGTATCAATGCATTAACAATTCAATTGGGCTTTGCTTTTGATAAATATTCGGCTCATCATGATTAATGTTTCAACAGATCTATATTTTTTATTTTGAATATTAAACTACATCTATTAACTTTGAGAACGAATTTTATAAATTTTAATCACTGAAAAGTATGGACAAAAGACTTTTATGGTTGGTCTGCATTTTTGCTTACCTCGCATCATGCCAAAATCCTACGCCCAATAGCTCAATATCACAAGAACCGCAAGCAGTGGCTGCTCAAACCGCCCAAAACATCTCGTATGAAATCATTCCTGGGCAGAACAACACTTTCGGTTACGATATTTCAGTCAATGGCAAAAAACTAATTCATCAAGAACATATTCCCGCTATGCCAGGCACTTTAGGTTTCAAAACGGCTGCGCAAGCGCAAAAAGTAGCTGAATTTCTGATTGAAAAAATGAAAAAAGGTGAAGGGCTTCCTGCTATCTCACCTGCGGAACTCACCCAACTCGGTGTGTTGTAAAATGTTGTAAAATACTGAGGGGTGTCAAAAAAAATTAAACACTTTATCTAATCATTTATTAAATCCAATTTACTTATGAAGGCTCTTAACGTAATTATTTGTTTGGGTATTTTTATTACATCAAGCAATGCGGCACCAGCTTGGTTAACTCATTATTTGCCTAATACATTTGCGGCAAGAACAGCTGTCGTTTCTTTTTCTATAGGCACAAAAGGCTATATTGGTACAGGTACTAAACAAATTAGCGGGGTAGATACGGATTATCCTGACTTTTGGGAATATAATTCCCTTAACGACACATGGACACAAAAAACCAATTTTGCTAATATAACTATACCTGGGCTAGGGCGGAAAAATGCTGTTGGATTTGCCATTGGTACAAAAGGCTATGTTGGGACTGGTGGTAATGGGGGTGGTAATGGATTGACAGATTTTTGGGAATTCGACCCAAGTGGTAATACTTGGACTTCGAAAGCGGCATTTCCGGGAGTAATAGCTAATGTAGGTGTTGCTTTTGTAATAGGTATAAAAGGTTATGTTCGCTCAGGAGACGGACCTTCGATGGCTAATAGAACTTCTTTTTATGAATTTGATCCTGCAGGTAATAGTGGAACAGGAGTTTGGACTGCAAAGACTGATTTAGGTTCTGGTGTGACAGGAATCGTTAGACGTAGTGCAGTAGCGTTTTCTATTAATGGTAAAGGCTATCTTGGTACTGGTTTGGATGCTAGTAGTTTTCCTCAAAAAGATATTTATGAATTTGATCCTACGGGTAATAGTGGAGCAGGTTCTTGGACACAAAAAGCTGATTTTAGCACTGATAATAATGATAAACGATCCAATGCAGTTGCCTTTTCTACAAGTACAAAAGGCTATATTGGCTTAGGCTATGACACAGGTGTGCCAAAAAGAAGAAGTTTTTGGGAATATGACCCAACGGCTAATTCAGGTGCTGGGGCATGGATACAAATACTGGATTATCCAATTACAAATGATGGAACAAGTCGTGCTCAAGCATTTGGGTTCACTATTGCCGATAACTTATATGTGGGCACAGGAAATTGGGGGGCAGGTGCTGAAGGGAACTACTATAACGATTTCTATATATACGCTCCAAGCGGTGTACACGTCCTCCC
>JANMJN010000696.1:0-1918 GCA_031371355.1 Saprospiraceae bacterium | reverse complement strand
TGGTATGGCATTGGTGACCCTACGGAGTGTGCTTTTTGTACGCTTGCTATGAAAAGCGGTTATGAACTGGAAGGATTGGAAAAGGAATTTCCGCGCCTTCAACTTTTCCCATTTGATTCAGAGAGAAAACGTGTGTCGGTTATTCGAGAGGTCAAGGACAAATCCATCACTTTTGTCAAAGGCTCTATTGAAAGTATTTTAGAAGTGAGCGATAAACAAATTGTTCAAGGAAAACTAAAGCCACTTTCAGATGATGAAAAGCAAGCTTTGATAGAACATTCAGAACTTTTTGCAGCAGAATCATTAAGAGTGATAGCATTGGCTTATAAAGAGCTGAATAAGGCGGATAAATATACCATCGAGGAAAGCGAAAGTAATCTTGTTTTTGCTGGTTTTGTCACCATGTTCGACCCGCCAAGAGATGAAGTGAAGCAAGCCATACAAGATGCTTTTAATGCCCATATCCGCATCATTATTATTACTGGAGATAATGAAATTACAGCTCGGGCTATTGCAAAAGATATCGGACTTTCCAATGCAGATAAGTCATTGCCAGAAGTGATTAATCAACAACGATTGATGACGTTGAGTGATGCCGACATTAAAAAGGGATTGCTTCAAAGAACAGTGATTTTCTCCCGTGTATCACCTGATGATAAATTAAAAATTGTTAGTCTATTAAAAGAAATGGGGGAAGTCGTTGCCGTAACGGGTGATGGTGTAAACGATACATTGAGTTTGAAAAAAGCAGATATAGGTGTCGCAATGGGGCAAAATGGCTCAAAAGTCGCACAAGAAGCGGCGGCAATGGTGTTGTTGAATGATGATTTCTCTACCATCGTAAAAGCCATAAAAGAAGGTAGAACAATTTTTAACAACATTAAAAAAAATGTATTGGCGACACTCGCCTCTAATACCGCAGAATTGGTGTGCGTGCTCTATGGTTTTATCGGCATTTATTTCAATCAACCTATTGCCATTTTAGCCATTCATATTTTATTAATTGATTTAATTGGCGAAATGCTGCCGCTTCTGATGCTCACTTTTGACCAAGCGGATGATAGCATTATGAAAGCGCCGCCTCGCCAAAAAGGACAATTGATGAACCGTGCTTTAATGTTACAAGTGCTTAGTTCTGGCATAAGTAGGGGTTTATTGGCTGTGATTGTTTTTAACTGTGTTTTCTTTTTTCATGAGGGCGAAGTCAATCAACATGCAACGGGTGTGACGGGTACTTTCATTACCATTATTTTGACCCAGTTTATCAATATTTTTTGCATCCGTACCAAAGGCAGTGTATTGGATAGTTTTCTTTTTTCTAATCCCAATCTGATTTGGGGAATGTTGTTTTCATTGCTCACCATGTTTATCATTATATATACTCCCTTTTTTAATTTGTATCTGCATACAGGGGCATTGACTTTAAGGGATTGGGTTTTTCCACTTGCTGCAAGTGTGGTGTATCTGATAGGATTTGAAACTATTAAATGGGTGAATCAGCAAGGTGTAAATAATTTAAAAACAATGTCAAATGAAGGATAAAGCAATGATACATAATATTGCCAGATTTAGTAAATTTTTAAAATTTACTAAATCTTACAGATGTAAAATTTACCCCCCCTCAGTAAATGGCACATTCCGATACCTTCGGGAAAACGGTTTTTTGAAAGGATTGCGGTATTTAATTTTCAGTTCGGCTTTTTTATGGACGCTTTCAGCGAAGGCTCAAAAGCCAATGACTATGAATGACATCATGGATAGTATCATCCTTTTACATCCCGTTGTAAAAATGTATAATCACGACATTCGCTCTATGGACGAAGCTGCCAAAGGTGCTAAAAGCTGGATGCCCCCCGAATTTAGTACAGGTTTCTGGATGGTTCCTTATAACCCTAATTTATGGAAAAGAGGCGATATG
>JANMJN010000657.1:0-3785 GCA_031371355.1 Saprospiraceae bacterium | reverse complement strand
ATTATTTTTATTCGCTCGGTATCCGCTTTGTTTTAATCTTGGATTTTTATCCAACATTACTTTGATGCGTTTGCCCTAATGATACTATGGTGGCGTCCTTTATTAATTCAAAAAAGTTATTGTAAAGTGAAAAAAGTCTCTTAACTTTATCGAAAATCCACCTCCGACACACCCGACACATAATTGAAAAAATGTTTTTCTAACTACATAAAACATTACTTCACGATGAAAGCTCTTTCCTATTGGGCAAGTCGCCATGTATTCGCCTCGCGTTTCTTACTCGTTATCTTTGGTATCATAAAAGGTTGTATCGGAACGATAATCGGTTATGGGCTGCTGCAAAATGTACCTGCTTCGCTTATGTTAGGTATTATGTTCGGACTCATTACTGTTTATAAACTTGCTGAATGGCGATATGACAATCTTCGTTCTTACGGAAAACTGACGATTGATCGTTATTTTAGGCTTCGATATATGGTAATTGGCACCATGTACACGGCTCTTTTCGGTCTGTATATGTTTGTTGGCAATGCCGTCTATCAATATCAACCGACAGGTGAAACGGCGGTACAAACGATAAATTCCATTATCCACGACCCCTCAGTATCTATGGATAAAAAGGAGCTTCGACAGATAAAACGCCAACATTATTACGATAAAGTGATGTTGAAATGGCAAGCCACATTGGGTAAAGATGCGGATGGTATGTCCAAAAGCGGGATGATTTGGTTGGGTATTTTGGGTATTGTGTTGGGTATTCTTTCTGTGCCATTGGCTTGTAGTTTGGCATGTAATAAACAAGAAGCCGTTGCGGTTATTGTTTTACTTTTAGGGGTGGGATGTATTGTCGGAGCCATTATTCTGTTTGTAAAAGCGGGTAAAAAAGGTAAGATGGAACGACAGCAAAAAGGCAAGGCTGTTTCTTCAGTGTAACCTCCTTTTAGACAAAAAAAAATGGCATCTATTTTAACATAGTTGCCACCGAACAAATATAGAAGGACACAATTTATTACTATCGAGTTGTCTTTAAAAAGTCAATAAAACCGAGAGTAAGATTTTAAAAATGCGCTCTCGGTTTTATCGTTACTTGTCAGGCAGCTTCATGAAATTAGTGCTTTTCAGCAGGTTTTTTCATGTCTTTGCCTGCTTTTTCTACTTTTTCACCAGCTTTCTGCATCATTTCGCCAGTTTTAGCCGCAGCAGTACCAGCCGCATCTTTTACAGCCGTGCCAGCAGCTGTAGCACCTGCTTTCGCAGCAGCAGCAGTCGAGTCCATAACCGCTACACCTGCTTTACCAACGGAATCAGCCGCGGCAGAGACCGCTTTAGTAGCGGATTCAACAGCTGGAGGTGCTTTAGGCGCTTCACTACAAGAAGCGAAAATTGTACAAATCGCAAGAACTTTGAGCGCTTTTTTCATCGTCATTAAGATTTTGATGAGTTTGACAATCAGTATTTTTTTTAAAGAACAACATGGAGACAGCCCCCCTCAGTAAAGGTCACAGTTTTAGGCTATTTATTTTGTCGTAATTATTTTTTTATAAAAATATTTTTGTAATTCATTGATTATCAACATGAAGCAAATATTCTAAATGATTATTTTTTTTTAACCTGATTTTTTACCTGTCAGAAATTTTGGTTTTTCATTTTTTAAAAAACTTAGCGGTTAAGACCGTAATATCGTCAGGAAAGCTTTCTTCGCCTTTGAACGCATCAATAGCTTTCATCAGTTTTTCATTAATAGGACGTGGGGCGAGAGCCTTGTTATCCTCTGCAAATTTTGCAACGATGTCTTCATTAAAATCATCACCTACGGCGTTGCGGATGTCTGTTATCCCATCCGTAAAAATGAGTAATAATGCCTCTTCGTCAATAATCATTTCGCCGATTTCAAGGGCAGGCAGGCTTTTGAAAAAACCTAATATTGAGCAGCCTTTTTTAAGTAGATGTGTTTCGCCTTTTGTAATCAAAACAGGAGGCATATGTCCTGCATTGACAAAGCGCAATCGTCCTGTTTGAGTATTGAAGTCAGCAACAAACATGGTAATAAATCGCTCACTTTTAGTAACGCGCCAAACAGCTTTATTGAGCTGACGAATAAACTCTTCGGGTGATGTGGCTCGACGCACAATGGCGTGTAAATTGGCTTGAAAATTAGCCATCAGCAGCGCAGCCGACAAACCTTTACCCGCAATATCTGCGACAATGAATATGTATTGGTCGTCTTGGTACTTAAAACAGTCAAAATAATCGCCGCCGACCCCAAAATGAGGTTTGTAAATCGCGGAGACTTCAAACATATCGTTTTGAGGTAATTTGTCAGGTACAAGCGAACGCTGCATCTCACCCGCAAGGGTCATTTCGTGATTAAAGCGTTCTTGTTCGATTTGACGTTTGAACATGCGTTTATTTTCGATGGCAACGGCTGTGATGTTTGTAATGGTCGTAATCAACTGTACTTTGCTGAAATCGGTCGCATCATAGCCCCCGATAAAGGCATATGCAATGGGTTTTTCTTTGTGAAAAACGGGAATGACCATCTCGAAATGCTTTGCCAAAGGGTGTTTATTGTTCTCTAATTTCGTTAAGGTATTGCCAAATGAAGCCAACAACTTATTTATACCATTATGCTCCAAATCTACTTTTTCGATACCTTCATGGACGACACAATGCCATGCCCCTACTTCGGGAATAAACAGTGCTAACTTCCGAACGCCTAATTCCCATGACAGAAACGACTTGTACATATCAAACAAGCCTTCAGCCTTCACATTGTTGTTGATGGCTTGCGTGATGTCCAACAAACGGTTTATCTGCAACTGTTTGAGGAAGAGTTGGCGTTCACATTCTTCTAATTTTGACATGTGTATGGTTTTGGTAATTAGGTGATTGGTGATTAGGTTATTTTACAACTCAAAATACTGAGGGGTATCAATCACCTAATCATCAATCACCAAATCGCTCAATCTATTCTTTACTTTTTACATCTAAGGCATCTCGAAAACCATTGCCGACCAAATTAAATGCTAAAACCATCAGCATAATGGCTACGGCAGGAATCAACGCCAGCATTGGTTTTCCACCTATGGCATAACCATAATTTTCGTTCAACATCGTTCCCCAACTCGGTGTCGGCGGCTGAATACCGAATCCTAAATAACTTAAACCCGACTCAATGAGTATCGCTGTCGCAAAATTTGAAGCAGCAACAACCATTACAGGTCCTAAAATATTGGGCAAAATATGGCGTAATAAAATCCGGCTTGTGCCAAAACCCATACTTTGCGCGGCTTCGACGAATTGTATTTGTTTCAACGACATCACTTGTCCGCGCACCAAGCGAGCGACATCTACCCACATAGTCAAACCAACGGCGAGAAAAATGATGCCGATGCCGCGTCCAAATGCCAAAACAATGGCAAATACCAGCAGAATCGTCGGTATTGACCAAACGGTATTGATGACCAACATTATAACATCGTCTATTCGTCCGCCAAAATACCCTGCTAATGCGCCGAGTAAAATACCGATTGTCAAGGAAATAATAACCGCTATCAAACCGACTAAAAGCGAAATACGTACGCCCAAAATCAAACGGCTTAAAGTATCGCGCCCAAAATTATCCGTTCCAAGATAGAACGTTTTATCAAAAATCTGGTCTTTTACTAGTTTTTTAATTGCTTCAATCTCAATACTTTGTGCTTTGTTTTTTAAATCAAAAAACTGATAAGTCATGTTGTCTGATGTGATTTTTCCATTGTCAGGATTGACTGCATAAACGATAT
>JANMJN010000634.1:0-3461 GCA_031371355.1 Saprospiraceae bacterium | reverse complement strand
CACCTTGATTGATGTCGGCACTTTGCTCGTGAATGGCAGAAAGAATACCGCATGAATCGGCTTCGAACATGTATTCTGACTTCGTATAACCAATTTTGCGGATCACTTCGCGTGCAATACTTTGTACGTCGAGATAGGTTTTCGTTTTAACTTCACCCGCCAAAACGACTAAACCAGTCGTGACAAGGGTTTCGCAAGCCACTTTCGAAGAAGGGTCAAAAGCAAGGAAGTTATCAATGAGTGCATCTGAAATTTGGTCGGAAACTTTATCTGGATGACCTTCAGAAACAGATTCTGATGTGAATAAATAAGGCATAAGTAAATTTTTGTTTTAATTTTTTTATTTAAAATTGAATTAGAAAGGTGGAAAATTGCCCCCCCTCAGTACATTTACAAGGTTTAAGAGGGTTTTACGGCGCAAAGGTATGAATAGTTTAAAAAAAAACGCTTTGTATATCCTTTTTTAAAAGCAAAAGAAATGACAGTCTTGAAATTCAAAAATCTCTCTATCTTGGCACCATGAGTCAGATACCACCTAAAGACGATATTGAACATCTTTCAGAAGATCAGCGCAATGTGCTGCACTCGCTTCGTGCGTCCCGCATGATTTTACCGATTCTGTTGGGTTTGGGCGTTGTGGCTTGGTTGGTACTGCGCAATTTTGATTTTGATAAAATCCGCCAAATTCATTGGTCTGTGGCGACTTTTGGCTGGATTTTATTGGCTTTTGCGCTGATGGTGATTCGACATTTGGCTTTTTCAGTACGTATGTGGATATTGGCACAAGGTCATTTTAGCTTTATTAAATGTATCGAACTCGTCCTTATTTTTGAATTTAGTTTGTGCATTACCCCCACAACGGTCGGTGGTTCGGCGGTTTCTCTCTTTGTTCTGACGCAGGAAAAACTGTCGGCAGCACGTACCACGACCATTGTTTTGTACAAAGTTGTGCTCGATACTCTGTTTTTTGTCGGTACATTTCCACTTCTTTTTGCCATTAATGGGGCAAAAGTCATTCGTCCGTACATGGAAAGCCTATCAGATGCGAATTGGGAATCGCGTTTGTTTTTTCTGTCTTATACAGGTATGGTTACTTATGGACTGTTTCTTTTTTATGGTTTATTCATCAATCCAACGCTGATCAAACGTTTTTTGGTTGGGGCAACGCGCATGCCATTTTTAAAGCGTTTCCGTGAACGCATGCAAAAATTGGGCAGCGAAATTATCCTCGCTTCCCTTGACATGAAAAACATTGGCTGGAAACAACACATGGCTGCTTTTGGCGCAACGTGGGTGGCGTGGACATGTAAATTCTTATTGATTTCATGTTTGATTTATGGTATTGACCACCCAACAATGAATTTCGCTCGCGAAGTGCTGCTTTATTCACGTCTTCAAGCGATGTTTATCATCATGGCTTTGTCGCCGACACCCGGCGGGGCAGGGATAGCCGAAGGGCTGTTTTATCCATTTTTACATGATTTTATTTCAAATCTAGAAATAGCGACAGTCATTGCCTTGATTTGGCGTTTGATGTCCTATTATCTTTATTTAGCAGCAGGTGCAATCGTTGTACCCAATTGGATTAGAAAAGTTTTTTTAAAAAACAGAGAAAGAGAAGTCTAAAATACTGTATATCAATTTGTTATACAGATTTAGTAAATTTGTAAAATTTACTAAATCTTCACTTCAACTCTAATCATCCATCATTAACGAATGAATCAACCACTTTGGCGTCGCCTTTTAAGTTATGTAAAAACCGTCCACATCGAGACAACAGGAAGCGGGTACAATCCCTATCTGAGAGTCGTATTGAATCGTGGGCGTTATCAACTTTTGACCGCAAACGCCATTTACAGCTATGGCGATTTGTACGATAATTTTTCAAAAGCTTTTGAGAAAATTGACCTCGATAGGTTAGAAATCAAAGATGTTTTGATTCTCGGTTTTGGACTCGGCAGCATTCCCTTGATATTGGAAACGATGTTTCAAAAAAAATACTACTATACAGCAGTAGAGATTGACCCTGAAATTTTGAGATTGGCAAACACCTACGTCGTGCCTGATATTCAATCGGGTATCGAGTTTCAACTGTCTGATGCAGCAACTTTTGCAGCATTTTCAGATGAAAAATACGATATGATATGTATGGATGTTTTCCTCGATGACGAAGTGCCGACGGAACTGGAACACGAGGATTTCCTTGTAAATTTAAAAAAAATGCTCTCTCCCGACGGTATTTTGCTGTTCAATAAGCTTTCATATTCAAAAAAAGATAAAAAAAATTCAGATGCCTTCTTTATAAACCATTTCAAACGCATTTTTACTGAGGGGGTCTATTTGGATGTAAAAGGCAATTATATTTTACTCAATCGAGGCGACATTCTTAAAAAATGATGACCAATGAATGATAAATGATGAATTTCTAAAGTTAGCCGCCACAATTCATCATTTATCATTCATCGTTCATCATTAATTTTTTTCTACCTTTGCGGTCAATTTCTAAAATTTACAATAAAAAATCTGAAAGCCATGATGTTTTCTATCAATATCTATCTTCGTTTCGCGCTTATCGCCGTGTTTTTGATTGGTGGCACAGCCGCAGCATTTATCTGGGGCTTTTGGTGGGCATTTCCCTTCCTTTTAGCAGGTATCATCTTAATTGTGGGTTATATTTTGCTTGGAACAGTGCAATCGGCAGCGATGATGTTACAAACGGGTGACTTTATGGCGGCTGACCAACGATTGAATATGACTTACTTCCCGCAATGGCTTTATACCGCAAATCGGGCGTATTTCTGGTTGTTGAAAGGTACCATTTTCAGTCAACAAAAAGATTACATCACAGCAGAGGAGCACTACTTAAAGGCTCAAAAAATCGGTTTGCCAAGCGATAACGAGAAAGCGATGGTGCTTTTAGCACTCACCAATTTCCGTTTAATGAAAAACAACTGGCCTGCCGCCGAAAACTTTTATCGTCAACTCAAAGCGCTCAAAGTGACTGAACCGATGATAAAAGAGCAAATCAAGGAGTTTGACGAAGCCATGAAGCAAAAAGGTCAAGTTAAAGCCGCTATGTCGCGCCCAGGCTTCCGCAATACAATGGGCGGCGGCGGCAAACGTCCACGTCCGAAATCTCGTTAATCGGTCTTCGGGAACTCGGTATTCGGTATTCGGTAACTCGGATAACGAATACCGATTTAACGAATACCGAATATCCGAATACCGAATATCCGAATACCGAATAACAAAAATGGCAACACCTAAATCTGTCGCTTTTCATACATTGGGTTGCAAACTCAACTATTCCGAAACCTCTTCCATCCAACGGCTTTTTGAGGACAATGGCTTCTTTGTCAATGAGTTTGACGCAGGGGCAGATGTGTATGTCATTAATACATGTAGTGTTACCGATTTTGCAGACCAAAAATGTCGTCAAATCGTGCGTCGTGCGTTGCGGC
>JANMJN010000630.1:0-1590 GCA_031371355.1 Saprospiraceae bacterium | reverse complement strand
TGCGGTACAGTTCAGCGTATTTTTCAAAATCTTGTATTTCCTTTACAGATTCTTTTTTATGGAAAGTCAAACTAAACAACAAGGAAAATGAATAAATCGTTGCGCTCGCTATGTGGACTTTCACTATTGTCCATCACTACTGTTTTCGGTCAAAAATATACGAAAACGAAAAAGGAGACCTTTCTTTTATCGCCAATCAAGGCGGTCAAACCTTAGGCTATTCACAAAATTCAGGTGTCAAAATCCTCACTATTGACGGATTTGCTTTCAAAGATTTGAACAAAAATGGCAAACTCGACAAGTTCGAAGACTGGCGTTTGTCTTACGAAGCGCGGACAAAAGACTTGGCGACTCAATTGTCTATTGAGCAAATTGCCGGTTTGATGTTGTACAGTCGTCATCAAGCATTGCCGGCACGTCCGGGCGGTTATTTTTGGGGTACTTACATTCGCAAAGGGGGTACTGGATATGTGCCTATCAGTCTTCAATATGGCGAATATACGGCAACCGAAGCCCGCGAAACGAGGCGACCCAATGGAAAAGTTTACGAACCGCAGCCACAAAGGAAAAACGATAAAAGCGAGCAATATGACTGATTTAGGTATGGTGACAGAAACATATACAAAAATGAAAGGTAAACCTGTGATTGTTTCCGTCACCGTTGACAATCCAATGATTTTCAATGAGTTTGAAAAACAGTCTGATGCGATTATGGTCAGTTTCCGTGTCCAAGACCAAGCGCAATTGGATATTATTTCTGGCAAAACCGAACCGTCTGCATTACTACCTATGCAAATGCCTGCGAATATGACGGAAGTTGAAAAACAAGCAGAAGACGTGCCACAAGACATGAAATGCCATAAAGATACTGAGGGGTCTGTTTATGATTTTGGTTTTGGTTTGAATTGGAAAGGGGTCATTAAAGACAAGCGTACAGCGGTCTATAAAAAATAAGTTTTTTAGAATTATCGAATAAAACCTATCATAACATCTCAAAAGGGTCTATGACAGGTTTTTTTATTTAATTTTAGGCATTAAAAGAAACATTATAATATAAGGCAACCTTTTTTTGTGCTAAAATTTCAATCGTAAAATCATACTATACAATGAGCAATCAAATCGCCGTTTTTGAGCAGAAAAAAATCCGCCACATCGAGCATGAAGGCGAGATGTTTTTTTCAGTAGTTGATGTTATCGAAGCATTAACGGATTCGCCTAACCCAAGGAGATATTGGTCTGACCTAAAAAAGCGAGAGGCGCAGTTGTACTCAATTTGCGTACAACTGAAAATAGCGGCGACTGATGGTAAATTTTATAAACCCAAGAGGCAGCTGCCAAAGGTGGCAATGCGGCAGGGAATGCACTGCGTACTTTTGAGCAGGATACCAACCGACAAGTGATTTCGAATAAGAATTTTTTGACCGATAAAGAGGACATTAGTAAAATTGAATAACGATAATCGTTCCAATACCCCTCAGTATTTTCACTTAAAAATCGAATAAAATGAAGTTTTCAATCAAAACATTACTCCTTTTTCTCCTTTTAACATCAAAAGTAGAAGCGCAAAGCGGCTTATCAGAACCCAAACTC
>JANMJN010000625.1:0-1986 GCA_031371355.1 Saprospiraceae bacterium | reverse complement strand
GTGGGAACGTGTTCCTCCGCCAATGCCGCAAGCTTGGAAGCCTATGGTTTGGCTTGAAGTCATCTTAATTGAAGGGAAATATAGGCAAGTGCGCCGTATGTGCGCTAAAATTGAGCACCCATGTCTCCGTCTAATACGAGTAAAAATTGCCAATTTGACTTTGGGCGATTTGCAGCCCAATGAAGTTTTAGAATTGGATAGAGACTTTGTTTATGAAAAATTAGGTCTTACTTTGAAGTGATTAAATTTGGAAAATCAGTTATTAAACCATCTACTTTCCACCCCCTCAGTATCGAAGCTGTTTTTACATCATTGACCGTCCAAGTCACTATTTTTACGCCGTGTTTGTGGGCATTTTCAACGGTTTTTTTTCTCAAAAATTTATAATAAGGACTATAAATGGCAGGTAAAAAGCCTAAATGTCTGATGTTTTGAAGGAAAGAATACCGATTTTCTGTCAAAAAAGCCAATTTTACTGTCCGTGAGGACTCCTTTGGAAAGGGGGTCTGCCTTTTCATTTCTTTCAAAAAATGTGGGTCGAATGAAGAAATGTAGCAATTAGAAGGAGCATCCAAACCTATTTTTTTTATTTCATTAGTCAAAAGTCGAACAAAAGATGGCGGCGGCGGCACCAATCGCCCATACCATTTTGGATGACTTTTAACTTCAATATTCCAAAACGGCTTTTTCAGATTTTCTTGTTCACAAAAAGCTTGAACAGCTAAAAATAATTCGTAAAACGTTGGTTTATAAGATTTTATGGCTTCTTGACTTGGAAAACGAGGATTGCCAAGACTGCCACAATCGTATTGCTGAATTTCATGAACGGTTAAATGGCGGATAAACACCCTCTCAGTATCAACAGCTTTTCCATTAGGAAATGAACAAAAAAGAGGCGACATCCATGGTTCATGTGACACAATGAGTTGATCGTCTTTGGACAAAACGACATCAATTTCCAAACCGTCAACGCCCAATGCAACCGCTTTACAACACGAAGCAATCGTATTTTCTGGCAGCAACCCCCGCGTGCCTCGATGTCCTTGTACATGAAAAGTTTTTTGAAAAATCAAAGGCTTTTATTTTTTGAATACATATAGAAATCTATATATTTGCCAAATCTGTATCAATTTAATCATTCAATCGCTTAATCATTATGACAAATCAACCTTTCCAAGTAGCCGTTAGCGATAAAAATTTTGAAGTGACACCACAAGCAGCAAAAGAGCTTGATATCATTGCCAATGGCGATGGTTTTTTCCATATTTTAAAAAATCAAAAATCGTACAAAGCTGAAATTCAATCTATTGATTACTCAACAAAGACCTTTACGTTTAAAATTAACGGCTCTATTCACACAGCTAAAATCAATGATATCTACGATCGTCTCATTGACCAAATGGGTTTGAAAGTCGGTGTGGCGCAAAAAGTCGGCGATATCAAAGCGCCTATGCCTGGTTTAGTCATCGAGGTCGCTGTTGAAGTCGGTCAAACCCTTGAAAAAGGTGAGATCGTTTTGATTTTGGAAGCCATGAAAATGGAAAACGTCATCAAAGCGGCTGGAGAAGGAATCGTCAAAGCCATTCACACCACAAAAGGACAACCCGTCGAAAAAGGACAATTGTTGATTGAAATGGAATAAAAAATTAATGATGAATAAAACGATTCTATACTGAGGGGGCGTTTTATTCATCCTTCATATTTCCTCATTCATACTTCATCATTCATACTTCATATTTCATCCTTCATATTTCATCCTTCATATTTTTTTAGTCCACTATCATCGTCGCATAATCTAATTGTTGTTGAACCATATTCTCTGGCAATTCTCTGTATTCATACTGTTGATTTCGTAATTGAGGCTCAAAACCAGCATCTTTAATCGCTTGTTGAATACCGTCAGCCGTAAAACGGAAGGCTGCACCCGCAGCAGAAACCACATTCTCTTCTATCATAATTGAACCAAAATCGTTTGCCCCTGCGTGT
>JANMJN010000598.1:0-1989 GCA_031371355.1 Saprospiraceae bacterium | reverse complement strand
AGTACTACAATGACTGTGCAAAAAATTCATAAACAAACCCAATAGGCGCATAAGCTCGTAACGATAATTTAGCCTTCTAAACCACATTTTATACATCACATCATACTTTTTACTATTTTTGAGGCGGCTATACTGAGGGGGGGATCCTGAATAAATCGAGAGGGGGCTTTACGAGTATACCATTTGTTGATTTCTTATTTTTAAACCTTTTAATACAATGAAATAGTATGACACAGGAAGCGAAACAGCGCATTGAACATTGCCTCAAAACCAAAGAAACGACCTTAAAACTTGCCCACAGCGACATAACTGATTATGCGGTTTTGACAAATTTGACACATGTGACGCATTTGACATTGCCTTTTAACGCCTCAAATGACCTCACGCCTTTGTCAAAACTGACCAAACTAACAACCTTGTATCTGGGCAGTAACCACATCACGGATATCAGCCCTTTGGCACAATTGACCAATTTGACCACCTTGTCGCTCGCTTACAACAGCATCAAAGACCTCACGCCTTTGAAGGCACTCAAACGATTAGAAAACATCAACCTACGCAGTAATAAAATAACTGATATTAAGCCTTTAGAACAATTAGACGCGTTGGAAAGTATTGACCTTAGCAGGAATAGCCTCTCTAAATTGCCAGATTTGGACGGACTCAACAAATTAACTTCATTGAATTTGAGTGCCAATAAGATAGATGACTTGACGTTTTTATCGCCCTTAACAAAGTTATTGTCATTGGACTTAAATTCAAACCACATCAGTGATTTGAAGCCTCTGTCCACTCTGATATATTTACAAAGCTTAGATTTGAGTGCCAATAAAATAACCGACGTAACGTCTTTGGCTTCTGCAACAAGACTACACGAACTGAACCTGCGGGACAACCAAATAGTGGATGTCAGCGCATTATTGTATCTCCATGAAAACAAAGCACGGTTTACTTACGGCAATATGAATACCAACAACCGCATTTCATTGTACAACAACCCTTTAGACCCTGCTTTGATAACAGCCATTAAACTCACCCGAAAAGCCGTATTGGAGTATTTTGACGCACCGACAAAAGTCGTGGTTCAAAAAGAAGTCATACAAAAAGGCTTGAAGAAATGGTTAGAAAAGGAGCATACTCAAAAGCAATACGTCGCCAAAATCTCGAACCCCGAAGACACGGACTACCAAGACATCTTAAACTTCACCCATCAACTGCTGGATAAAGCCGATGCCATCAGAGAAAAAAGCGGCTTGCGGTTGTTCACCCGTAAAGACAGATACGACTTATCGAAAAAAATCATGGATCAAGTCCTCGCATTGATACCTTTAGTCTCCGTCCAGTCCTTTAATGAAGAAAATGACGCGGCTCTGTAACGCGGAACGCTGTTCCGCGAAGTGTTCAGTAGGAACAGATTCCGCCTAAATGACAAAATGGCTCTTTATCAGAATTTTTGGCTTATCATATCACCCTTTTTGCTATTTTTAAGACACTTTTGCCATTGCGAGGAACGAAACAACGAAGGAGCAGGCTAATAGATTTACTAAATTAGTGGTAAATCTGGAATAGTTTTTAAACTTATTTTTAAATTTAATACTGAGGGGTATTGACTTTACCGTAGAATGTTCTAATTTTGGTTGTGATTAAAAAAAAATCATACAAATTTTGTATTATTGGAAAATATTTGGATATTGCTCGTGTTAAGAATAAACTCACACATTAACAAAACTTAACGCTTCGTTAAGAACTATATGGAAGGCTACGACGTTACAGTTTTAAACCAAAACACATTTACGCGCTATGATTGCAAAAGATCTGATTTCAGAAGAAATAGTCCCTCTGCGGACTTCCGATACAGGCGAAGATGCCTTGGCAATGATGAGTGATTTTCACGTTCGGCACTTACCGATAGTAAATGGCTCACAACTTTTAGGTTTGATTTCCGAAGATGAAATTTTGGAATTCGATGCCGAAGAGTCGGTTGGTTCT
>JANMJN010000391.1:0-1811 GCA_031371355.1 Saprospiraceae bacterium | reverse complement strand
GCGAACACGCAGACATCACGTAAGGGTTTAGAAATGCGGTATTTATCCTTAGATTTTGTAAAAAATTGTTTAAGATATTTGGGCGACACATTTTTAAGTTGTTGTACCGAATATTCACCTATGCGGGCTTCATTGATGGCTTCTAAACTAAGGTCAGAAGCAAATATCTGAAACGGCATTTTGAGTGTTTTATTCTCTTGTAATTCAAACAACAACATAGCAATCGAATAGACTTCTTCACCTGTGGCACAAGCGGCAACCCAAATACGCAGCGTTTCACCTGCTTCTTTACTTTTGATTAATCGAGGCAGCACAATGTTCTTTAAATTGAGAAAAGCATCGGTATCTCTGAAAAAATCAGTCACATTGATGAGCAAATCTTTATAAAGCAAGTCCGTCTCTTTATTGTCCAATGCAAGTAATTCAGCATATTCCTTTATTGTTTTTATTTTATGTATCAACATCCGACGGAGCATACGCCGCTTGATGGTATTCATTTTATAATGACTAAAATCAACGTTTTTTACTTGATGCACCCGTTGAAGAATACTTTTTAAATCGGGGTCGCTGTTTTCAATCTCATCTTCAAGAGAAGGTTTTAACGCATCTTGCTTCATCAATGGGTGCTTACTCATTAATATTAACTCTTTTGCAATGTCTTTGGGGGATAAAACAAAATCCACAACACCTTCGGCAATAGCAGAATGCGGCATACTTGTAAATTTTGCGGAGTCATCTTGTGCAAAAGTAATGCCGCCTGCCAATTTTATTTCTCTCAACCCGCGTGTTCCGTCATTGGCACTGCCTGATAGCACAATGCCAATCACATTTTCCTTATGCGTTTCGGCTAAGGAAGAGAAAAGAACATCAATGGACAAATTAGACTTTTTATTACGCGGACGCGGCAATAACTGGATGTGTCCGTCTATGACTTCTATCTCTTTATCATAAGGAATGATATACACATTATTGGGTTCTATCTTTTCCATATCATCTATATCCTGCACTTTCATCGAAGTTACCTTCGATAAAATCGGTGTCAACATACTTTTATGGTCGGGACTAAGATGTTGGACATAAATAAATGCCATACCCGTAGTAGGAGAGAGGTTTTGCAGCAGCTGCGTAATCGCTTCTAATCCACCCGCCGAAGCACCAATAGCCACCACTGTAAAAGGATGTACGACTTCTTTAGGGGGTATAGATGGCGTTTGGCTTTCTACGTTTACTATTTCGGGTTCAATTTGGGTTTCCTCTTGCCCACCAGCAACAGCAGAGGGTAAAGTTGCTTTGTTTGAAAGCAATTTTTGTTTATTCGTCAATAGTGTTGATCTCATTTTACGGGTATTTAGTTTATGAAATATATGTGTTTCATAAATTCCCTATTGAAATGATGCGTTTATCGGTCATCACTTTTGTAACAGTTCGATGAATGTTTTTCTAACGGTCATTAAAACTCGTAAGTTAATCAATATTTATAGTACTATTTTTTTATGCCCCTTTTTTTTAAGATTTTGCAGAAAGGATGACTCTTAGCAGACAAATATGTTGTCATGACGTGACATAAAATGGCGTTTACAATGGTCGTTTTGTGGGTGGATTGACATCCACCGCTCCAAAATAGACCGACCCGATGGGTTTATTACACTTAAAAATGGCTTGTGGGCAATGTCGGTTATTAAAAACTGAATATCTTTTTTGCACAGTCTGATACCTGTGCCGAGTGGTACACGAACAGCCTCGTAATTTCGGTTTGTTCAACTCTAAATTCTGTCGCATGAATTTGACAATTTTTAAAAAAGTCTTACTTT
>JANMJN010000927.1:0-5894 GCA_031371355.1 Saprospiraceae bacterium | reverse complement strand
CCAACGACAAGAGCCGTCATCAGCATCGTTAATACGGGCGGTACCTGCGAAGTGGTTGTTGAAACGCCTGACGGTCAAGTTAACTACGCAGGTACTGCCAAAGTAGATGGGGTTATAGGAACAGCCGCACCAATTATCTGCAACTTCCTCGATACTGAGGGGGCAACATGTGGCGCATTGTTGCCTACGGGCAACACTCTTGATGTCGTTGATGGCATAGAAATGACATGTATTGACAACGGTATGCCCGTTGTGCTGTTGCGTGCAAGCGACTTTGGCATAACAGGTTATGAAACCAAAGCCACATTAGATGAAAATGTTGTTTTGAAACAACAAATAGAAAATATCCGCTTGCAAATGGGTCCCAAAATGAATCTCGGCGATGTGACTGACCAAAGTGTACCTAAAATGTGCTTGATTTCACCACCCCATACTGAGGGGGGGATTGTCAATACCCGCATGTTTATCCCACATGTTTGCCACGATGCGATTGGTGTTTTAGCGGCAGTTTCGGTGGCTACGGCGTGTATTTTACCTAAAACAATTGCTGAAAACATTGCGAGGTCATTGCGAGGTACGAAGCAACCGAGGGGAGACAATTCTTTTTCCGTTGAACACCCAACAGGCGAATTGACCGTCAATATTGAACATATGATGCTAAATGGAATGCCTAAAATTGAAAAATCAGGTGTTATAAGGACAGCACGTTTGTTGAGTAAAGGCGTTGTATTTGTACCAGAAAGCAGGACAATGCTTAACCTCTAAAAGGCACAATTGGACTTTTCATCTTCACAATACCCTTGATAGTCGGCTTCTCAAAAGCACCATTAAGACTTGATTTACCTTTGTATCATCAATTAAGATAAATCAGTTTTAAATAAAAATATGAAGATGAAAAAATTAGTCTTATTCGCCTTAGTAATCCTTAATATCTCTCTTTTTGCCCAACAGCCTAATGCACCTATGACTATTGGTCGGCTTTATGGTAAAATCATTGAAGCAACAACAAAACAACCTGTTGCATATGCTTCGGTCACTGTTTTACGCACAGTCGCAGGACGAGACAGTCTTATCGGCGGCGCATTGACGGTTGAAAATGGTGATTTCAATATCACTGGCTTACCAATGGGCATGTTCAAAGTGAAAGTTAGTTTTATCGGTAATAAAGATTTGATTAAAATGGTGAAAATTTCACCTCCTAATAGTGTTGAACAAGATTTAGGCAACCTCGCCATGACGGTTGATGCACAAGTCTTAAATGCTGTCGAAATCACCGCAGAGAAAGCCTCAACGATGATAAGCCTTGAAAAACGGGTATTTAACGTCGAAAAAAGCATCACAGCTACAGGCGGAACAGCAGAAGACGTTCTAAAAAACGTCCCCTCAGTAACGGTTGATATGGACGGCAATGCGAAGTTGCGTGACCGTGGCACAACCATATATGTTGATGGCAAACCAACTTTAATGTCTTTAACGCAAATCCCTGCTGACCAAATCGAATCGGTTGAAGTCATCTCAAACCCTTCTGCTAAGTATGAAGCCTCTTCAACAGGCGGTATTTTGAATATTGTTTTAAAGAAAAACCGCAAACCTGGTTACAATGGTGTTGTCGCTTTGGGTGTTGGTACGCAAGGACGTTACAACGGTATGCTCAACCTCAATGCACATGAAGGTAAATGGAATATCGGTGGTTTTTATAACATCAACTCTTCAAACAACCCTTCAACAGGTTATAGCTACCGCACAAATCTTAATACTGACGGGTCTATTAAAAATTATTTCAACCAAAATACAGACTTGACTTTTCAAAATGTCTTTCAAATCGGACGTTTGAACCTTGATTATGCCTTGAATAACCGCAATACTATATCTTTAGCAGCAACTAAAGTAGGTGGTAAATTTAATATCTCGACTGACCAAGACTATGAATATTTGTCGGCTTCAAAACAAATTACAGAATCTGGCATACGTACAACTGAGCCACGCAATGAATTTAAAAACAATAATGTTGAAGCGCAATGGCGCAAAACTTTTGCTAAAAAAGATGAATCGCTCACAGGTTTAGCAAATTACGGTTGGGGCAGTTTCGCAAATACAGCTACTTGGAATACTACAAGTAACCTTACACCGAATTACCCTGACCTCGTCAATATTTCAGGTGGTAACAAAAACGAACAAGCTGTTTTTCAATTGGATTATGTCAATCCTATCAATGATTCGACGAAGTGGGAAATGGGTGTGCGTAGTTTCTGGAGCAGTGCTAACCAAAAGTATTTTTATGATTCTTTGGATTATAAAACCAATACTTACGTTCAAGACAATGCTTTTTCACAAGACAATATCATTACACAAAGCATCAATGCGGCTTACGTAACTTACTCGGGTCGTTTCAAAAACCAAATCAGCTATCAAGCAGGTGTCCGTTTTGAGCAGTCGAGCCTAACAGGTACTTCAAACCTTGATGCGGCAACAAACTTTGGGTATGACTATCCAAAAGGCAATGCTAAAGATTTGATGCGTTCTTTGTTCCCTGCTCTTTATTTGTCAAAGAAATTGGATGCAACAACGGATATAGGGCTTAATTTCAGTCGTAAAATACAACGTCCGAACTTCCGCCAAATCATGCCGGGTGTTCAAGGGGCGGACAAACAAAATATTCAAATCGGTAATCCAAGTTTGCAACCTGAATTTGTCAACTTAGCAGAACTCAATTACAACAAATTATTCGGCAAAGACAATCAAAACAATTGGTTATCAACGCTTTATTTAAGCAATGAAACCAATACCATCAAACCATTGATTACACCTTCAACGACTGACCCCACCGTATTAATCACAACTTTTGTGAACGGTACAAACGAATTGAGATATGGTTTAGACAATACATTGAAGTTAGGCTTTGGTAAAAACTTTGAAGTGATGCTTAATGCGAATGTCTTTAATTTCACAGTAAATGTTGATACATTTTCTAAGACAGGTTGGGCGGGAAATGGTAAAGTCAACTTGACCTATCGTTTACCAGCAGATTTTTCAGTACAACTCAACGCAGCTTACGAAGGCAATCGCCCTACAGCTCAAGGTGTACGTCAAGGTGTCGCTTATATGGATTTTGCCGTCAAAAAGTCATTTTTTCACAATGCTGCTAATGTAACATTGTCTGTCAATGACCTTTTCAACACACGTAAAGAAATTACATTGTACGACCAGCCAACTTACTTACAAGAATCAATGCGCCGCCGTGATACACGTTTTGTTAAATTGTCGCTTCAAGTACCTTTTGGCAAAGCAGATGCAAGTATGTTCAAACGCATGAAAGACAGTAAAAAACAGGGCAATGGTCAAGAGCAACCCGATTTTAGTGGCGGTGGTAACTAAAGATAGTTAAGAAAGGACACAATAATTATTAAAGACACAAGCTAAACAACAAGTAATTTAGATGGGGTGAATGCGTTCACTCCGTCTTTTTTATACCCCTCAGTATTGAAATAAAAAAAAGTGTCGTTGCCTTTTGATACAGCCTCAGTTCAGACGTTAAACTCAATCCATCTCAATAACCACATTCCCCGTCTTTTGTCCTGTTAGGACATATTGATAGGCTTCAACAATATCATCAAAAGGATAAGTTCGGTCAATCACGGCTCTATAATGCCCTTCTTCGATGAGTTTTTTGAAGAAGAGAACATCCTCTTTGTTGATTGAAGGAATCGGAAAGATTACTTTTTTACCATCAAACTTCAAACCCAAAAGCGCAAGAATGGGATTAGCGTAAGCAAAACCCAGCTCCGTACTGAAATAAATGCCGCCCCGCTTAAGCAAATGTTTACTTTTAAAAAAAGAACTTTTACCAACGGCATCAAATATGAAATCGAAGCGGTCATTAAGTTGTGTAAAGTCTTCTTTTGTGTAATCAATTACTTTATTTGCACCCAACGACTTAACCAAATCTAAGTTTTTAGTATTGCCAACAGCCGTAATATCTGCCCCAAAATAATGAGCCAATTGTACACCCGCTGAACCAATTGAACCCGATGAGCCATTGATAAGAATTTTATGCCCCCGTTGTAAGTTAGCCGCTTTGTAATAATTCAGAGCTAAATATGCGCCTTCACAAATAGCTGCCGCTTGTTGATAATCTATGTTTGTTGGCTTTAATGCGATAGAACTGTTTTCAGACATACACAAATAGTCTGCATGGGCACCAAAAACATCAGCCGATAGACCAAAAACAGAGTCGCCGACTTTAAATGATGAAATATCTTTACCGATTGCCACAATCTCTCCTGCAAACTCACTGCCTAATACGTTTGTTTTAGGTCTAAAAAGCCCCATAAACAATCGAACCGCAAAATATTCTGCCGTCAACATACCGCAATCTGTACGGTTAACCGTCGTCGCATGAACATTTATTAAAACTTCGTTATCTTTGGGTCTGGGTGTTTGAATGTTTTTGAGTTGCAATACTTCAGGCGAGCCATAGACTGTATTAACACTCGCCCGCATTGTATTAAGATTGATCATTGCTTTTTCCATGACGTTGTTTAATTTAAATTATTGACTGATTGGCAACAAATTTATAAGCAAGCCTCAACGTCCATGCATAGTTTTGGATAATACCTTTGATTTAATCTACTAAAATGCCTATGCTATGTTTAGATTTTAGGTTCTATAACAATTTTTGTGGTGATATACTTTTACGATTTGCTAAAAAATACTGATCATAGATTCCTTTGTCCGAAGGACTACTTTGTAGGAAGGGGTGTACTTAACCTTACGAAATGCAAAACTTTCGTAAGGTTAAAAAACCATAAATCGCTGATTTACAATTCAATTTCAGACGCATCATAATCAATCACTGACGCGTCATAGTCAATATCAAAGGCATCAAGAGCAATCGCCGATGCATCATAATCAATATCAGAAGCTTCAAGAGGAACAGCGGATGCTTCGTAATCAATACTTGAAGCATCATAATTGATTTCGGACGCATTCAGTGCAATTTTAGATGCGTCATAAGGAATTTTAGAAAGATTGTATGCCATGACTGCTATTTTTATATTCAACAAATATAGTCAATAAGGAGTTCAAAAACCCCTAAAATATCCTCATTCATTGCTCATCATTAATATCTCCCCCTCACTACAAACACCAAAACCTTGCTTCAAAACATCTTGTCGCTCCTTCGTTTGCCGCATAATAGGATTGGTGTGATTGAAATGAATAAACTTAATTTTTGATTTATCAATTGAGTTTCTAAACAAAGCCATCGTTTCTGCTATAAAAGGATGCGGTACTTCGCTCATATTGCGATTCGGCAGTTCTCCATTCTGATAAAAGGTGGCATCTAATAAAGCCACATCTACCCTACTCACTTCATCCAAAATATTGCGCTGCCATTTTGACCATTTATCAATATCAGGAATAAACAACACCTTTTTGTCTTTGATATAAATAACAAAACCCACTGTTTCAGAAAACTCATCACGATGTGGTACCAATATCGGTTTGATGCTTATATGCTTATTGATTTGAATGGTAGAATCGGCTGTCAAAGGCATCAGCTTAATATTCTTCAAGCTCACTAATTGACGCCAAGGTCCATTATTTTCTAAAAAACCTTTCATTTTGGGCATAACATACACAGGTGTTTCCTTTGCACCTATGGCTTCACGACCCAAATACATCAAGCCTGTATAATGTCCGATGTGTGCATGTGTGAGAAAGATACCACTTATCGGCTTTGATTTGTCGTTGAGGTACCCCCTCAGTATATGCTCCTGTTTTGTAAAGTCAGGCGTCGCTTCGAGCATAAATGTCTCTTGCGTTTCGCGGTCAACAATGCCGAGACAGGTGACACTTTTAGGTTTTTCTTTGCCTTGTGCGACCGCTTCACAACA
>JANMJN010000575.1:0-3340 GCA_031371355.1 Saprospiraceae bacterium | reverse complement strand
TACTTTTTTCATAAATGAAGTAAAGGATAATGCATCATGGACATGGCTATCAATTAGCAAGGACAAGTTCTGCATTTTTATCCGCTGCTTTTTCAGCTTTCGATTTGGCGGATGAAGCCTTTCTGTACACAGGTACATCTTTCAGTGCTTGTTTGCAAACGACATCAGTAGAAAATTGAGAGGATAAAATTATCGTTTTCAAAACTACTTTGATAAAGTCCTTGAAATGTCTTGGCGGTATGCACTCCACGCAGGAATAACCGCTGCCAAAAAGCCAATAATGGCTGCACCAATCAGCAAAAACCACTCTTCTGTGAGCCACATCCAACCACTAAACGAGTAGCGATAAGCATCGCTCATGTATTTTGCCAACACCTGCATCGCGCCATGACTCAAAGCGATACCGATGCAGAAACCCATGATACTCAATAAGATACCCTCGCAAACGATGAGTAAAAATAAACGGCTGCGTCCAGCACCCATGACCCGCATAAGCGCCAATTCGTATTGTCGCTCTTTCAATGAATTGAACAAAGCAATAAAAATACTCAAACCTGACACCATTATAATAAGGAGTGCGAATGCCCGCAATGCTTTTTCACCCACACCCATCATTTCGTAAAGGCGGTTGATTTCAAGGGCAGGCGTAGCGGCTTGCATATCCGTATTTTGATTCAAATTGCGTTGAAAATTCAAGGTTTGGACATTGCGCATTTTGAATTGTAGGAGCAGTGACGTGATTTGATGCGTTGAATCGGCTTGTAAAAGGATGGTTCTATCGTCTAATTCACTGTTTGTCATTGCGAGGGACGAAGCAATCGAGGGGGGTGTTTCTGTATGATGTTCTTCATGTTCGCCTTCAAGTTCCGCTTGGGCGTGTTCATGGACTGCCCAAATGCTTTGTGTAGCCGTTAAAATAAGTTGGTCTATGACGGTTCCTGTGGGTTTCAAAATGCCGACAACTTTGAATGCTGCCTCTTCATGTTCGCCGCCGCCTTCGTCCAAACCGTGGTTGCTGTTAAACTTTGTACCGATTTTCAAGCCTGTGCGTTCTGCAACGGTTGCGCCAACGGTCACTTCAAGCGGGGCATTCCACAAAACGCCTTCGGCTAACTCGGCGTTATAAAGCCCCAAAAAGTCGTGTAATGTGCCGACAATGCGATACGTTTTGTAAGAATCACCCAAGGACAAAGGCACTGATTTTTTAATCAAAGGATGACGAGGATTCAAAAAAGGTTTGGCTGATTTCAAGGAGATATTGCCCGTTGGCGCATCTATATGGTACATATTTGCCAAAATAAGTTGCAAAGGGCTGCCTTTTGCGCCTACCACAATGTCCACACCCGCGAGGTTTTTCTCGAATTTATCGGTCAGTTGTTTATTCAACAAGAGCAGAAGCGATGTCAGACCAACACCGAGCGCAAACAGCACTAAAGTGAGCAACATACTGAGGGGTCTGTTTGTTAAGTTTTTCCAAGCGAGAGAAAATATATTCATAGTTATTGGTTGAATGGTTATTGGTTGATTGGTTATTGGGGATTGGTTATTTGTAAACCAATCCCCAATAACCAATCAACCAATAACCAACTGGTTTTGAAAATAGTTTTTAAGTCGCCTGTCATGTGTGACGATGAGGAGGGTGGCGTTGGCTTCGTTGGCTTGCGATTCTAAGAGTTGAATAACTTCTTCTGCATTGCGGTCATCAAGGGCAGAAGTGGGTTCATCAGCAAGGATTACTGAGGGGTTGTTGATGAGGGCGCGGACAATATTGGCTCTTTGGGCTTCGCCTACGCTCAATTCATCGGGTCTTGATTTTGACTTGTGGCTTAGATTTAGTTTTTGTAAAAAACTATGAACCAATGCCTTGTCTTGTTTGTTGCCTGCTAACTGTTGTGCTAAAAGTAGATTTTCTTCAACAGATAAGGCACGGACAAAATGCGCTGTTTGAAAAATGATGCCGACGTTTTGTCCTCTAAAATGGTCGAGTGTCCCCCCCCTCAGTATTGAGATGTCTGTGTCATTGATTGTGATGCGCCCTTTTTGAGGGGACAACAAGCCGCCAAGTAGATGGAGTAGGGTGGTTTTGCCACTACCTGAATGACCGAGTAAAAGCCACTGTTCGCCTCGAGCGCAAGTAATATCTGGGAAATGTAAAGTATCTTTTTGGTCGTAGCTAAATTGCAACTGTCGTGTTTCGAGCATGATTGGATTGATTTTTTTCAAAAAATAATGTATGGGCGAAGTTAAGGACTTATTCGATTTATTTTGTTTTCAGCGTTTTGAGTTTAAATAAATTGTTGAATAGGTGGCTTTTGTTAATATAAAACCAATATACGTTGAGTATGCCGAAAAAAAGAAAATGGGTTTGTAACTTTGACCGTTTATTAGTCGTGTTTATTTTAAAAGCAATACTTCATTTTCAAATCATTATATATTATTTCAACCAGTATGACATGAAAAAAAACTTCATTATTTCTTTAGGTTTAGTAACTGTAATCACCGTTAGTTTTTTTATTTTTAAAAAGAATATTGACAAATCCAATAATCCTATATCACCAATTAATGTAAAATCTGAAATCATCCAGTCTAATCCGACTAAACCTTTTTTAGAAGAGAACAGCAACATACTTAATGAGCCACAAGGTTTGAATAAATGCACAAAAAAGAACGGTATTTGTTGTGATAAAAAGAAAGCTCCTTCTTCTTCTCAACCTGCTGATAGAAAAGAAATTGAAAAAAATAACCGTTTAGAAGCCTTAGAAGACCCTGACGACGTTGTCACAAACGATCCTCATGCTCGAAAATGGTCTTTACCTCAAAGATTTGCGGAAGCAGCTCAAATCGAATTTGAAAAAACTAAAGACCCGTCTCTCGGCTATGTGCCTTCTGAACGTCTGTTGGATGCGCTTGACAAAACCAAGCGGATGCAAGAGCAAATGCAGCACGAAGACATCGGTCTGCGTGGTGCCTTGGCGAATGTCCGGTGGCTCGAACGCGGACCAAATAATGTGGGCGGACGGACGCGGGCGATTCAAGTTGATTTGAATGATAAAACAGGTAATACTGTTTTTGCTGGCGGTGTAGCAGGTGGTCTTTATAAAGTGACGGACGTTTCGGGCGTTGCAAAATGGGAAAAAGTGTATGATTGGCTCGATAATTTGACCATCAGTAGTATTGCACAAGACCCTAAAAATCCGCAAGTTATGTATGTGGGTACAGGAGATACGGATGGGGCGGCGGCTTTTGTTCCTGGTCAAGGTGGGACATTGGGCGTTGGTATGTATAAATCAACAGACGGCGGTAAAACTTGGAATTTACTGCCCGCTACAACGATACCGCG
>JANMJN010000547.1:0-2952 GCA_031371355.1 Saprospiraceae bacterium | reverse complement strand
GATAAATGAAATAGTCTTTTCCTTTGAATTCAATGATGGATTGATGATTGGTGTTGCAGTTACCCGCGATTTCATTGATGATACCTTTATACGCCCAAGGACCTTCAATGCTGCGGCTCATCGCATAAGTAATCTTTTCAGGAAATTCGTAGGCATAAGACAAGTAATACCAACCCTTTTTTTTGTGAATATAAGGCGCCCATAAAAATGCTTTGACATTCAAGGGAGATGGATGTTCTGTAAACGTTTTCATATCAGAGGTGGAGAAACACAACCACTCGTGCATCTCGTAACCATTGGGTTTTGCAGGCGCTTCGTCTCTGCCTGTGTAGATATACACTTTGTCTTTATAGACCAAAGCCGCAGGGTCAGCCGTATATTTGTGGCTAATGATGGGGTTGCCGTTGGCATGGATGACCGTATCTTTTTGTGCTTTAACTGAAGGGATAATAACCATTAACCCCCCCCAAAATAGCCACAGTTTAGTGGTATAGCTTATCATTTTATTGTTTTGAGTTCCTGTCACTGCATTTTTACTTTTATAACCGAAAACGAATACGGCGCAAGCGTTAAAACCACCGTTTTCCCTTTTACATCAATTGTTGTTTGAGTGGGTGCGATTACTGAGGGGGTGTCTAAAGAGTTGACTGCCTCAAGATTATCGTTTTGCAAGACAAACAATTGAGCCTTTGCATTGGGTGTTTTGTTCCCCTCCAACTTGACTTCTGATGTTTGTGTTTTACCGAGTGTGTTGACTATTTTTATAATCAACTCGCCTGTGTTTTTGTCGCGGGTTGCAGAAGCGTATAGACTGTCTTGACCCGTTGCAGGTGCATTGTTTTTATACAACATCGGTACAACTTGCGTCCCTTTATTCGTTGAATACAGTTTTTGAACGTGATAATTGGCGGTACCATACGAGCGTAAGTTATCCACCCAAATCAAGTTTGGCGTCCATTGCCAACCGTCAATATGAGCAAACAATGGTGCATAGGAAGCCATATTCACCACATCTGCATTGCGTTCCAAACCTGTCAAAAAAGCAGCTTCAGCGATGGCTGTTCGCCAATTGTTTTTGTTATTAACACTAACAGTGTGGTCACTTTGACCGGCGTATTCGCCTGCAAAAACCTTTGAGATACCGTTTCGGTCATACTTGTCATAACGGTTGGCATTGTCTAAAAACCATTGCGGTGTACGGTAATAGTGTTCATCAATAAAATCGGCTTTCATACTGCGCAAAGCACCATTCAGAAAGTCAAAGCGCTCGCCGCTGGGGTCTGTGCCACTGCTGCACACGAGTTTGAAATCGGGATATTTGCCTTTAATGGCTTTTTGAAAAACTTTCAAACGATCAAGGTATTGTGGTCCCCAGTTTTCATTGCCTACGCCCATCATTTTGAGGTTAAAAGGGGCAGGATGACCCATTTTTGCACGGACTGAACCCCAAGTAGAAGTTGCAGAACCATTCGCAAATTCAATCAAATCAAGCGCGTCTTGCACATAAGGATCGAGTTCATCCAAGTTCACCATCTCGGCTGAATTGAATTGACACGCCATACCACAGTTCAAAATCGGCAAAGGTTCTGCGCCAATATCTTCTGCAAGTTGAAAATATTCAAAGAAACCTAAGCCGAATGTTTGGTAATAGTCAGGCGTTGGGCGATGGGCAAATTCGTTGTTCCATCGATTGATAATCAACTGCCTGTCTTCGACAGCACCAACCGTTTTTTTCCATTGATAACGTTGTGAAAGATCGTAACCTTCGACGATACAGCCACCTGGGAAGCGTATGAATCCGGGCTTTAAATCCGCTAAAAGTTGAATCATATCGGCACGCATACCCCCTTTGCGTCCTTTCCAAGTATCTGACGGAAACAGCGAAATAATGTCCAAATCTACCGTACCTGTACCTTCAAACCAGATATTGAATTTGCCTTTGGCAGCCCCCTCCGTCGTTGTGAAACTTGTTTCACCTTTCACCCATTTTTCCTCCTCTCCCGAAGGAGCGCTTTTGACAGTCGTCGCAAAATTCATTTCACCGCGACCGATAACTATGTCCTTTTCATTGACCAATTCAAGGTGTGCTTTAACATTCGGAGACGTTGCACGATAGAAAACAGAAAAATCGTAACGTAGCCCTTTCTTAATGCCCATGCCTCTAAATCCTTCATTTTGCAAGCCCAAATCGCCTTTTTTATGGTTATTCAAAGCAACATGCACGTAACGTGGGTTATTGACATGGTTGCCTCGACGGGTCAAAATTTGGAATTCTTTCTCTCCCGCAACTGTTTTTTGCCAAAAATACTGCCCCGTATCGCTTTTCGTTTGCTTGATTGTCCAACCCATCAAAGGTTTTAAGAACTCGAATGAACGGTTTTTGATCAATTCGGCATAAATACCGCCATCTGCGCCAAGGTTGATGTCTTCAAAAAAAATACCCCACATGGTCGGTTGTACATCGGCAACAGGTTTGTCGGTTTTGACTGTGAATGTGGCTGTGTTTTGGGCATTTGCACACATATTTACACAAATAAAGAGGAGGAATAGGTGTTGTTTTTTCATAAAAATAGAAGTTAGTTTGGCTGATATGGCCAATCAATGGTCAAAATTATTTTTTACCCCAAATAGCGGTGCCTTGATTATTTAAACCTGTGAATGTAAGACACAATTTCTTATTTTCCCAATCACGACCACTTTCTACAATAACTTTATCCGTTAAACCATTTGACCAGTTCAATTCTAAATGAGGTGCCGCATAAGTCCATTTGTTTTGGGGGTTACTATTGAATGTCCCATCTGTGGCTAATGTTAGCTTGACAGCCGATTGAAAGTCAGGCGATACTTGCTCCTTGTCATAGCCTGGAACAACACGGTAGCCGAGTGAGATGTACTCCCAATCACCTATGAGGTCGGTATTACTGAGGGGCGGTTGTGCGGCTGCCGCATATC
>JANMJN010000545.1:0-1984 GCA_031371355.1 Saprospiraceae bacterium | reverse complement strand
ACCACCAACACAAGATGGGCAAGGCAAAAAAAATGAACGGCGGTTCTTCAAAAATAAGAATCGAGATAAGAAAGAGTGATTAAGTAAAAAATGAAAAATGGCGCGTTTCTACTGAGGGGTAGAGATGCGCCATTTTTTATTTTTCACTTAATGCCGCACGATGAGCTTCTTTGTCTTCACTTCCTTCCCATATTGCAGGGTCACGAAGTTCGTCCCATTCGGATAATCAACCGTTGGTATCTTTTCACTTACTCCTCTTGGTCAAAAAAGATTTTGTAGAACGTTTGTCCTTTATCTTCATCATAGCCCCGTTCAATCAATTCGCGACGACCATGTACATAGATGTGAAAATTATCATCGAGTTTGATGACTTTTTTGAAGACTTTACTTGATTTGCGCATCGCTTGTTTGCTGATATCGAATTGATCCGCCAAAGGTGCTTCTGATATTTGGGTGTATTCTTCTTTAAATTCCTTGAAAACTTCTTGTTGGTCTGCTTCTGGAAATAAGGTTTTGGTGAAATCCTCAATTTCAAAACTTTCGTTTTCTTTGAAGTACAACGCCGACCGATTGAGCAAATCAACCGTATCTGTTTTATCCAAACCGAACTTTGCAGGCGCTTTTTCAGTGATGAATTCACTCGCCAAATTCATATAATGGCGTGTGTTGAAGTAATTGTCTTCAATGGGCTTCGTGACCAAAAAACGGGACAACCATACTGAGGGGGTGTCTTTTTTCGTCACATGATCCGTTGCCATGATGCGGTAACCTTCCGCTTCGTCTATACCAAAAATCAAGGCAGCCATCGCCAATTTACCTGTTCCGATGCCTTCACCGATGGTCAAAGCAAAGGTTTCTGTCGTTTTTTCAACTTTGAGATAAGGGTCTTTTTGGACAATTTTGAAGATGCCAATGGCAGGCATCGTCTCCCCTTCCAAAACAACGCCGTCGAATAAAGCGATAAAAAACTCGCCGCCTTTCATCTTCGCATCGGTTGACAGTTCATAAAGCCGCTGTGTTAAAGTACCCGCTTCTTCGGAGAGGACATCTGGATTGTCAAAAATGCGCAGACACGACTGATAAGCGGCGTTGTGGCTCACATCTTCATCGTCGGTGAAGTAAAAATACTCTTCATTTTTTTCAAAAGGCTTAAAAAATGTTGTCGTCAATATTTGATGCACATAGTCATTAACGGTCACCAAAGTTGATTTTGGAATGACCACACCTTCGTTGAGTGACTTGTTACCCGACCAAGTGATAGCGAGGCGAACGATATTGGTTTGTGAAAAATCTAACATATTTTGATAATGGTGAATGGTGAATAATTTAATGGTGAATATTCGGGGCAAAAGTAGTGAAAATACTGAGGGGGCATAGGTTTAGTTTAGTTCAAAAAAAAGCAATAATTACTGACATTAGAGATATAAAAAATTATAATTATCTAAATCTCGTTTACCCCACCTTTTTGAGCGCCTAATTTTACCCTATCATTCTTGATGCAGACAATAAATGGCATTTTGGCGAGCCGTCTCAGCCGTGTCTAATTTTTCAACCGAATTGCGCTTTGATAGCCAGGGTGACCCTACTTTTGATGCTGATTTTGTTTTTAGAGTAGGCAAATCGTTTAAATCGGGAAAGCTCAATAATCCTATCAATGCCTTCTTTAAACCGTATCTCGGTGGACATCGTTTTGGTATTTCTATGGGTTTTAACGCCAATCAATGATGTCATTGTGACAAATAGAAGGTTAGCAATTAACCACTGCTAATCTTTTGTTATGTAAAAAAGGCAGTTTTTTGACATTAAAACATCACATAAAATTTATTTAAACCTCTTTCATTTTTAAAAAAAAATTATAAAAAAATATAAATCGTTGATTTTCAAATACTTAATGAATTAATTGCAATAAAGTATTCTTTATAAAAAACTTGTAATCAATTATTTATAAAATAAATTTACTTGTAGTTTTTATTTTTATATACGT
>JANMJN010000538.1:0-9277 GCA_031371355.1 Saprospiraceae bacterium | reverse complement strand
TTCAAAATAGCCATCGCTAATTCGCCTTGAATGGCGCGGCTATTTGCCAAAATAATCACACCTGTTTTGGTTTGAGGCACAAATACAATGACCGCCGAATGGCCACTTGTTGCGCCAGAAGACAGACAAACAAGTGGTTCTTTTTTCTTTTTGAAGATATGCCACCCTTTACCAACGGAGGTGTATTTGTTGGTTTTGGTTGGAAAAAGAGGCTGTTGTGTCTCTTCGAGCCCTTCTTTTTTATCTAAACTACCTATATTGAGTTGCGACTGAGTAAAATCTAAAAGTTGGGTCATATTGGTACAACCGCCAATCGCAGGCTGGAAGACAGGTGCAACTTGCCACGGTGCTACAGGCTGTTTTGCTAAATTATAGCCTTGTGCAAGGGGAACATCTGTTTTATCGGCAAAAGGCTGCCACCATAGTTTGGTATTTGTGTTTTGTAATATTTGTCCTAACAAAACAAAATTGAGATTAGAAAATTGGTACTGTCCTTGCTTCCATGCAGTCGTATCGTATGTTTGCAAAAAATTTAAAAAAGCCCCCTCAGTATAATGTGCGTAAGGTTGTTCGTTATCTTCTTCTGTGGCTCCCCAATCGTCCGTAAATTTTGGTAAACCACTTGTATGAGTGACGAGTTGCAGCAATGTTATTTTGTTGCCAATCGGAAAACGGTGTTCTGGTTTCATATAAATATTGACCGCCGAATCGTAGTTTAAGATACCTTGTCGGACGAGGAAATGAATATTAGCAGCCGTAAAAGTTTGGGTTAAAGAACCGATTTCAAAATAGGTCCTCGCTTCAGGTTTCTGATGATTTGTTTTAGATATATGCCCGAAAGGGAAAATCCATGTTGAGTCGTGGTCTATACATCCGATGATGAGCCCCGTCGTTTTTAAGGAGTCATAACGGTTTTCGTAAGCAATAGCTCGGTCAATTTGTTTTTGCAGAAAATGCTTATCTTGAGCATAAATATTTGACAATAAAGGGGTTAAAAAGCACAAAAAAAATATTACCCTTTTCATAGGCGTTGATTTTTTTGATGATATACTGTCCGAAGGACTCCTTCGGAGAAGGGGGCTTAAAAAGACAAAGATGCTGTTTCTTACTGAAAACTGATATTTTTTGCATTTGAAAATGCCATTATTAATTCATTCCTTTGCAAATGCGATTACTTTTATTCATACTCTTGATAGTTCAACCGTTCTATACGACCGCTCAAAGTCAGCCGACGACGGCGATAATCCGCGATTTTATTTTTGATGGTAATCGAAAAACGAAAGCGAAAGTTTTGACGAGAGAGTTGACTATTGGTATCGGCGACACGATACCCCTCAGTGAATTGGCGATTAAATTAGAAGAGAATCGCTTGCGCTTGTTGAATACCAACCTGTTCAACGATGTCAAAATAAACGTCAAAAATTGGACTTTCGATGACAAAGTGAGCATCGTTATCAGTGTCGTTGAACGCTGGTATTTTTTCCCAGTCCCTATTTTTGAATTAGCCGACCGCGACTTTAACGTTTGGTGGAAAGAACAACACCATGATTTGAGGCGCACAAACTATGGTATTCGCTTTACACATAGCAATATTACAGGCAGACGTGACCCTTTTTCAACGCTCATTCAATTTGGTTACACGCCTAAGTTTTCAGTGGGATACAATATCCCATATCTCAATAAAAAACAAACAATCGGGGCTTCTGTCAACTACCTCTATTCGACTAATCGTGAAATCGGCTACACAACTGTCAACAATCGGCTTGTTTTTTATAGAAACCCCGTGAAAAATATTTTTACTCGACTGTCCTATTCTGGCGGTATCACCTATGCGCCGGGCTTGTTCGATAAGCATGTTTTGTCGTTTGGGTTTTCAAAACAAACATTGGATACATCGGTCACTGAGAGCTTAAATCGGGATTATTTTCTCGATAGCCGCACCATTCAATCCTACTCATGGCTGTCTTATAGTTATGCCAACGATACCCGCGATTTCAAGCCTTACCCCATGAAAGGGCATCTAATGAGTTTGAATATTAGTAAATCAGGGCTTTTCAAATCAGACAATGTCAACGCACTCGACCTCAGTTTTCGTTGGGCGCAATACTTTAAACTGACAAAAAAACTCAGTCTCGAAATGATTACGCGTGCCAAAACAGCACTTATTCGCCAAGCACAACCTTACAATTTTCAAAGTGCCATCGGTTATGGCTCAAATTATCTGCGTGGCTACGAGTTACATGTCATAGATGGCTACGATTTTGGCATCTTAAAAAACAGCCTGCGGTTTCAGATAATTGATAAAGACTATGATATGTCGCGTTATACGAAGAAGAAAATGCTGAAAGGTTGGGAGGTTTTACCATTTAAAATGTTTTTGGCAGGCAATCTCGATTTAGGTTATTCTTACACCCCTCAGTATAAACGCATCAATGACTTCAACAATCGGCTGTTGTATGGCGGAGGCTTTGGGCTTGATTTTTTAGCTTTTAATGGTATGCTTTGGCAGTTTGAGTATAGTTTCAACCATACTGGAAAAGGCGGCTTATACTTGCATTACAAATCTAACTTTTGAGAATGATATGCATTTGCCCAATTAAAATTGCCCATCTTTTAAATTTGAGAAAAAAAAATCTATTTTTAGGCGTCAATTTAAAAATTTAATTTTTTCATCTTACCAAATCCAAATTATGGCAGAATTTATCAAACCCACCTTATCCGATATTCAGAACTTTGAGGGTAAATACCCCAAACAGCTTTGGTACTTGTTTTTCACTGAAATGTGGGAACGTTTTTGTTTTTATGGCATGAGAGGCGTGCTTGCCATATTTATGGTCAGTCAATTAGGTCTTACAGACAGAGAATCCAACTTGAAATATGGTGCGATTCAAGCTTTTGTGTATGCCTTCACGTTCATCGGGGGCATTTTCGCAGATAAAATTTTAGGGTTTAGAAAGTCTTTGTTTTTTGGCGGGACCATTATGACATTAGGCAACTTGATTATTGCCGCTTCGCCGCAAGAATTCTTTTATGTCGGCATCACATTATCCATCATTGGTACAGGTTTTTTCAAACCCAATGTGTCTTCAATGGTCGGCGATTTGTACAAAGAAGGGGACAGCCGCAGAGATGCAGGTTTTGGACTATTCTATGCGGGTATCAATATCGGTGGTTTTCTCGGTGGTTTTTTGTGCGTCTGGTTGGGCAAATATTATTCATGGAGTTATGCCTTTTTAGCGGCAGCCATTGTAATGATTTTAGGTCTGATCACTTTTGTTTTTACAAGAAAACATTTAGGTCCTATTGGCGATTCCCCACTTTTGAACCTTGATGAAGGCACAAAGAAAAAGCGGGAATTCATGGTGTATGGGGGTTCGCTTTTGAGTATCCCTTTGATATTTTTGATGATTAAAAATACGGGCTATACCGATATTTTTATGTACACGATTGGACCGTTGGCGATTGTCTATTTTCTGTACGAAACGTTTAAAATATCTGATGTTGCCGCACGAAAAAAACTCTTTGCTGCTTTTACTTTTATTGTTTTTTCAATCATATTTTGGGCGTTTTTCGAGCAAAGTGGTGGTTCATTGTCTCTTTTTGCGGAAAAAAACCTTACTTTCGACTTGTTGGGTATGAACATTGACCCGAATGTGGTCAATAACACAGCCAATACGTTTTTTGTGGTTTTATTCAGTCCTTTGGTCGGTTTGTTGTGGTTGTGGATGGCAGGAAAGAAGATAGAACCTAATACCGTCATTAAATTTGGCATCGCTTTCTTATTCCTTGCGGGAGCATTTTATGTGTTTTATGCAACGAAATTTTTTGCTAATGAGCAAGGCATTACATCTCTAAATGTTTTTACAGCAGCTTATTTAGTTATCACGCTTGGTGAATTATGCCTCTCTCCAATAGGTTTATCTATCATAACAAAACTATCGCCTAAGCACATGGGTGGTATGATGATGGGTATTTGGTTTCTGGCTACAGCCTATGGTCAATATGTTGCAGGTTTACTGGGTGCCAATATGTCCACACCTGATAAAAACGCAGGTCTTCCAGAAAAGCTCATCGCTTACACAGACGGCTACCTTCAGTTGTCTATTTATGCCCTCGTTGCAGGTATTGTGTTGATAGTCGTATCACCTTTTATACGCAAATTGATGATGGAAGTGAAATAAGATTTTGTTCTACCCCCCTCAGTATTTTGATGTAAAAAGCAAACTTTACACACATTTACGAAATTTTTAAAATTTCGTAAATGTTGGGAATGTTAGATAAAAAATTGATTTTCAATAGTTTAAACGAAAAATCCTAACGAATAATAAACCTAAATAAGTTCTTAAAAACAATATAAACATGCCAAACAACGATACAAACGATTTTTTCAAGAGCAGTGTCATAGGGCATCCTGCAGGTCTTTTTATTTTATTTTTTACGGAGATGTGGGAACGGTTTTCCTTTTATGGTATGCGATCCTTATTAGTTTTATTTTTCATGGCACCCTTAGCAAAAGGTGGATGGGAATGGGAGCAAGGAACAGCTTCCTCACTCTTTGGCACTTATGTCGGCTTAGTCTATCTGTCCACTATGTTGGGCGGCTATTTTGCAGATAAAATCATTGGATTTCGTTGGGCAGTCGTTGTTGGGGCGGCTCTAATGACAATGGGTCATTTTTCTATGGCTTTTGAAAGTACATTTTCTATTTATTTGGGACTTACTTTAATGGTTTTTGGCAATGGATTTTTCAAACCTAATATGACCTCAATTATTTCAGAAATGTATAAAAACCATGTGGAAAAGAAAGATGGGGCTTATACGATTTTTTATATGGGTGTCAATTCAGGTGCCTTCTTTGGCATTTTATTGTGCGGTTATTTAGGTGAAAAAGTAGGTTGGGGCTATGGTTTCGGGCTGGCAGGCGTTTTCATGTTTTTAGGAACGCTGCAATTTTGGCTTTCACAAAATATTTTTGGCGATATTGGTTTAGTACCTGTGAAAAAAGAGTTGCAAGTCATTGATGAAAACGATACCGATATAAGAGTGCCTTTCCCAATGTGGCAAATGGTGATGATTGGAGCGAGTGCTTTGTTAGGGATGTTGTGGCTCATCAACGCACCCGCAACCAAAATATCAAAAGGCAGTTTTAATATATTCAATTTTCAGTTGGCTGGTATGTCTGGCAATACAGTCGCTATCCTTTCAGCACTGATCATTTTTCTTGTTTTAGTAGGTTATAGATTAACCCAATATTCTAAAATAACGAGAGAAAAGTTGATTGCAGTCTTGTTTTTTGCCATTATTTGCGTCTTCTTTTGGGCAATTTTCGAACAATCGCCGAATAGTTTAACAGTTTTTGCAAAAAAATATACAAACAGAGTCCTAACAGGTGATTCCAGTTTAGTCTTTCTTATTTTTAATTCATTGTTGACATTAGTACCCTTAATCATCATCAATTGGGTGATGCTCCAGTTGTTTAAGAAAACATTTAAAACCTATAAACTGGCGAGTATCATTTTGAGCTTTAGTTTCGTCATTATTTGGGGACTTGCTCTATGGATGTTAGCAAAAGACTATTACACAGCAGGTTATTTGTCTTTATCGGACAGTACCTTGTCTTTTCTGAAAATTGATAAAGTCACAATTCCGCTCACAGAGATACCAGCCACGTGGTTTTCGACATTCAATTCCTTGTTTATCATCACATTAGCACCTTTATTTTCTAAAGTATGGGAAAGCAAATACAATCCAACTGCCAATGTTAAATATGGTATTGGCATGATACTTCTGGGTTTAGGCATGGTTGCCGTTGCTTTTGGTTCAAAAGATATTCTCCCTGGTGCAGAATCCGCTTCTGTCAGTATGATTTGGCTTATTTTGGTCTATTTGTTTCATACAATGGGTGAGTTGTGTATTTCTCCTGTTGGACTCTCGTATGTCAGCAAATTAGTACCTGCTCGCATGATTGCTTTTATGTTTGGTGTCTGGTATTTGGCAATAGCCATTGGCATGAAAAGCGCGGGTATGTTTGGCGAAAGTGTCGAACGCATTGCTGATGAAAAAGGCATCAGTTATTTTTTCTCGATGCTCGCAATCGTTTCTTTTGTTTTAGCCGCTTTCTCTATTCTCATGCAGCCTGTTATTAAAAAACTCATGCACGGGGTCAGATAATGGTGAATAATTTAATGGTGAATGGTGAATAATTCCCTCCCCTCAGTAAATTCACCAATCACCAATCACCAATCACCAATCACCAATAAAATATTCACCAATGCTTCAATATCCCCCTCAGTATGCAGCGCACTTAGAATGATTCGAGTAATCGGCGAGTCAGTTGGTTTGGGATATGAAAAGCTGGAAATCAATATTTTATGCTTTAATAAATAATCAAACAAGCCTTTTTGAGGGGTGAAAAAAACAGGATAATTCGGTAAGTACATTATGGGCAAATTGGGGCATTGAGAAAGGGTGGTTGTAAATTGTTCAATATTTTTTTGCAAAACGGTACGGGCTTCAGTATATGTTTTTTGAGCATGTAAAAAGGCAAAAAGATAAGCCGGCACAATCGGTGAAGCACCCACAAACATCGGATTTTGACGAATCGCAGCAATTGTTTGTTTATCTCCTAAAATCACCCCGCCTGGAATACCGACCGCTTTAGCAAGCGATGCAATGACAATGAGATTGATATTCGATTTATCACCAATCAAAATTTTTATTCTTTGAAAAATACCTCCCCCCTCAGTACCTGTAATACCAATGCCATGTGAATCGTCAAGTAACAAGGTAATGGGCTTATCAGAAGTTAAGTTTTTTATCCATGAGAAATCATAGTGTTCTCCATGCAGTGGATCAATGGCATTAGCTGCTATGATAACTTCCCTTGTTTCCTGTTCAACGATGGGAACTATTTTTTTTGAAAAATCATCGAAATTTTGAAAAATATACTGAGGGGGGGTATTTGTCTGCCAAATAGCTGGATGAGTCGAAGGGGCTAATATAAAAGTTTGATTTGCAATATTTTGTACGACTAATTGCCCAGCCATAAGACCTGAAGAAACCGTCAAAGCCGCTTCTGCACCCGTCCAGTGTGCTATAAAATCTTCTGCTTCAGCATAGATTTTTAACTGCACATTGTTGTTTCGCGAAGCGGAAAAAATCGTTCCATACTGGTTGAAACCTTCCAACAAAGCGGCTTTGAAATCGGGCTGATGTCCCATGCCAAGATACGACGTACCACTAAAAAACAAAAGTTCCTCGCCGTTGAGGCGTATGGTTCGGCTGGGTAGGTGGTCTATTGTTGTAATCATAAATGAGATAAATTATTTAAAACATGTAAAGCCATAATTTGGCGCAAAAATGCTGCCTTTATCTAAACGTTTTCTTTTTTCTTTAAAAAAAACGCTAAAAACCCACGAGGGCTATGCAATTCCATACTTTTGCCGACTTTTTCACTCGACACTCACTTCATCATGACCACTAAAGGTTTTCCGACCCTTGTATGGGTTGCTTTCGCAGCCGTTTGTATTGTTTGGGGTACAACGTATTTCGGTATCAAAGTAGCGATGGAATATTTCCCACCGTTTTATTTTTCGGCGTTTCGACATGGGTCAGCGGGGATTATTTTCTTGATTTTATACCTCACACAATCTCGCCAAAAGCCATCATGGGCAGATATAAAACATGGTTCAATAGCAGGTATTTTTATGATAACGGGCGGCAATGCACTGTTGTCATGGGCAGTTATGTACATTTCAAGTGGTTTAGCAGGTATTTTGAGTGCCACTGCACCTATTTTCATCACCTTGATGAGCATTTATGCTTTTCCAAATTTTAAAATTACTTGGAAAATAACGCTAGGTTTGCTCATTGCTTTTGTAGGCATCGCCTTGTTGTCGAAGCCTGATGATGGCATTCAGTTAACGACTGAATTTTGGATGGGTTTTTCATTGGCAATTATCGCCAATATTTTTTGGGGTTTGGGGAGCATTTATATGAAAAAATACCCTGTTGAGCAGCATCCTTTCTTGAAAACGGGCATTCAGATGATACCCGCCAGCCTTATCAATATCACGATTAGTTTTATTTTTGAACCACAACCCGATTTCTCTAAAATAGATGCACGAGGTTGGGGCGATATTGCTTATCTCATATTTGTCGGGTCATTGATAGGCTATTTGAGTTTTGTGTATCTCGTCAAATATATGGCACCTGCACGTCTTTCGATACATATATATGTCAATACCGTTGTTGCCGTTCTAGTCGGTTGGGCATTGGGCGGTGAGCATTTGAGCCTCATAACTTGGATTGCGTTAGCCATCATTATGGTAGGTGTATTTGTTGTTAACAACGAATATGCTCGTATGAATGCCAAAAGGGCATTAGAAAATCCTGTTTGAAAATTTTGCAAAGTTATTTACAAAAAACACCCCTCAGTATGGAAGCATATTTTGGGGGCTATCCGTTATATATGTCTAATAACACCTCAAAAGACATTTTTTTAAGCTGTGCTCCATAAATACTATTCTCTTATTTTGTAACTTCCGACAAATTTTTAAAGACAATTAGACTTCCTAAAGGTTAAAATACTGAGGGGGGCATTTTTTGCGGTCTTACCTAAACAATAATCACTTCTACATCATTTTGAAATAAAAATATTTGCATTAATTGCAGATTGTTTTGCAAATTTTGCAAATTTGCATTAAATTATTTTTGCTCAACAAAAATATTTCTTGAAAAATCTTTATTCTAAACCAAACCACTTAGTCGTATGAAAAAAAGTATGTACTCATGGCTCTTAGGTCTGTTCCTCTTGATGGTCGGGCAGTCTGTATGGGCACAAAAAGTGTCGGGTGTTGTGACAGGCGAAGAAGACGGTCAACCGATTCCAGGTGTGTCTATCGTCGTTAAAGGCACTTCGAAAGGCACCATTACCACTATAGATGGTAATTATGAAATTGATGCAAGCGAAGGCGAAACCCTTATTTTTTCGCTTGTTGGCTATCAACGCCAAGAGATTACGGTTGCCAAAGGTTCTAAAACGGTTAATATCGTTTTGGGTGGTGGCACAAGCAAACTCGATGAAGTTGTCGTCACGGCAATGGGTGTTAGCAAAGAAAAACGCACATTAGGCTTTTCGGCACAATCCGTGAAAGGTGAGGAATTAGCAGAGGTCAACCGTGAAAACTTTGTAGATGCCCTACAAGGTCGCATTGCAGGTTTGACCATCAACTCTACGGGCGGTGCGCCGGGCTCTTCTTCTCAAATCATTTTGCGG
>JANMJN010000537.1:0-4870 GCA_031371355.1 Saprospiraceae bacterium | reverse complement strand
GAAACAACGAAAAGTAATACCAAAACCTACGACACAACGCAGTTAGGTTATGGCAATCAAGGGCATATATATGGCGATAAATTAACCACTGAAGAACGTAAAGCGATTATCGAATACCTAAAAACGATTTAAAATAATGGATAATGTATAATGGATAATGGATAATGTAATTTTATTTGTACTATCCATTATCATCTATTTTTTCTTCCATTTTTTCCAAAACTTCCAATCATCATTTTTGAAATAGCGACCTGCGAAAACGTAGCGGATGGAAATGGCAGATTGCCAACTGAAACCACTGGTACTTTCATCGCCACCACCGAGTTTTAGAAGCGGTTTGAAATCGCCCGCAATATTAAATTTGCCTAATGTTATTTCTAAGCCCGCTATCGGTGTGATGCCCCAAGGGTCGGAAGGTTGCACAATGACATTGGTTCTTTTTTCTAACCATGTTTTGTAGAGTCCACCGCCAAAATAGAGATTGAAGCCCCGCGACAAAAGGTTTTTATGTTGCTCACCGAGAACGCACAATGTTACGTCTGAGGATTTAAAACTCCTTTGCAAAATGCCTTCAATCGTTGTGTGTACCGCTATTTGTTGTTGTAGTGTTATACCAAAACCATCACCAATACGCGCACCTGCAGCCGTACCATAAGCCTGTGCAGACATACTGAGGGGTGTCAAAAAGAGAAAAAAGCAAGGGAAAAAGAGGGGGAATGAACGACGAATGAGTTTTTTCATAAAACGGTTTTGTTATGATTGACAAATTAATAGGGAATGATAAATGATGAGGTATGAATGATGAATTTGTATCGTGTCTTATCATTTATCATTCATACTTCATCATGTATCATTCCAAAAGAACGTTTCTCAAACGAGTTTATTTCTAAAAGATGCTAATTAGGGAACTTTTTCAAGTAATCAAAAATGACAGTCCTATCAAAATCTACTTCGCCGGAAAGTATAAGGACTTCTTTTTTCTTATCGGCTAAAATTGTTCGTCCGAATCGTTCATGGTTCGCCCAAATATGTTCGACATACCAAGCAGGTACTTCACCCCAACGTTTGTCAGCCGTTTTGCGACTTAAGAATGTGGGTTTTGAAATGTCAACAAAAAGAAATTTATCAAAAAGGCAATTAATGTCTTCGGCATAAAAATTAAGCAACCCCTCAGTAATAACGTAGTCAAACTGTTTTTGTGCATCTAAAATAGCTTTTCTATATCGTTGAAAATCAATTGATTCGGGTGTTTCCCAATCGATTTCAATCGCTTCACCGTGTTTAATTTTAGGAATCTGTTCAGTTGGAAAAACATAATTATCTTGTGCTAAAACAGTTGCCGTTTGCCCCCCCTCAGTAAAAAACCAATGAATGAGTGCCGCTAATGTTGATTTGCCGCTGCGACTGATGCCGCCTATACCTATGGTCATATTTTATAAGGATTTTTTGATTAAACTTTAGAACGCAACGCATTGACTAAAAATGGCGTTTGGAAATTGAAATTATACTTTTACACCGATATTCAATTATGTAATTTTACAAAAAAAAACGCTATGGTATGAATCGTTTACTTATTCTCCTATTCTTCATCACATGTTCTGTCAACCTTTTTAGCCAATTAGATTCTATCCATTGGATGCCGCCAATGCACGCTCGTGTGGATTGGGGACCACAATATTTGTATTTGTCAACGCCTGAACAAACGGCTTTCCCCGTTCATATACGGGATGGTTCAGGTACTTTGATTACTACGGTCAATATCAGTAATACACAACCTTTTAAATATAATATTGGTAGCTCAAACACTACTTACACCCTTATTCCAGAAACTGATTTGCATAAAGCATTGAAAAACAAAGGTATTGTGGTTGATGGGGAAAAGAAGTTTTATGCTTATTTCCGTGCCCATTCGACAAGTCAAGCCCAAGCATCAGACCTCACTTGCAAGGGGAAATCTGCTTTAGGAAAGACGTTTAGAATAGGTCATTTGTTGCAAGTAGCAGACCCAAATACCAACTCAAGGTCTAATTTTGTCGGTATTTTGGCTACAGAAGACTCAACAGAAGTAACTTTTTCAGGGTTTGATCCAAACACTAAATTCCGAAAGGATGGGGCAGATGTGTCATCTACGGGCACTGAAAAAATCCTTTTACAGAAAGGTGAATCCGTCGTTTTTTCTCAATATCTAACCTCAAATGCTGCGACACAACCGCCGAATGGTTTTATGGGCGGTCTGGTGCAGTCAACAAAACCCATAGCGATTAATGCAGGTTCGTGGTGTGGTTCGCCTGTCAGTTCTGGCGATAAAGATTCGGGAATTGACCAAATTGTCGCTTTGGAAAATGTTGGCAAAGAGTATATTCTTTGCAAAGGGAATGGCTCGACGTCATTAGAACGTCCGATTATTGTGGCACATTTCGACAATACTCAAATCTTTCTAAATGGCAGTACAACACCGATTGTCACCTTAAATTCAGGACAATTTTATCCCGTTTTGACAAGCGCCTTTTCAACCGATAACAACCTCTATATCCGGAGTTCACAAAAGATTTACGTTTATCAAATGATTGGCGGCGCACCAGATGGCAATACTAATCAATACAGAACTGAAGGCTTGATTTTCGTGCCACCCATCAGTTGCAGTATACCGAATGAGATTAACAATATTATCGAACCTAATGTCATAGGTGCCATGACTTTTGACGGCGGTGTGATGATAACAGCGATGCGTGACTCACAAGTGACGGTACTTGTTGATGGGGTAGCGGCGAATCTCGGTGCGGCTGGAACAGTGGTTGGCAACCCTGACTTTGTAACATATCGCAATCTTACATTATTTAGTCAAAGCAGAAAAATATCTACTATCAGTATCAAAGCACAAGGAGCGGTACAAGTAGCGATGTATGGACAGAATAATGCTGCGAGTTATGCCGCTTTCTATTCTGGTTTTAGTAAATCAAAAGAACCGAATATCACTTTAAAAAATATTGGTGATGGCGTTTGTCCCGATACTTTGGTTACAACGGGGCTTTATGATGGTGTGCAATGGCGATATGAGGATTCGATTGTGAAATTTGGAAAGGATACGTTTCTCATAATCAACGCACCCGGTCGCTACATCGCTGAAGGTTATCTCGGTGTTTGCCGTAGGTCTGAAACGGCAACGGATACACTTGATATTAATTTCAAATCGCCAGAGTTTCCTTACGCAACAAAACAGCCCTCGTGTTATGGCTATAAAGATGGGCAAATAAAATTTGGCAAACCCAATGGTGGTTATCCGCCTTATCAATATTCGGTGGACAATGGTGTGACTTTTTCTAAAAACAACACATACAACAACATAAAAGCAGGCGGTTATAAGCTCATTGTCAAAGATTCGGTGGGTTGTTACAACCGTCCTTTGTCATTTACGATGGGGCAACCCGCTGTTTTGACAGTTGAAATTGTACCCCTCAGTAGTTTTAAGGATGTCATAAAAATAGGGCAAACAGTGAGGTTTGAAGGCAAAACCAATCGAAAAATCGTATCCGCCCTTTGGTTGCCGAATGACACAGCGAGTTGTAAAAACTGTTTAACGTATGCGGTTTCTCCTAAAGAAACGACTCATGTGACCTTAACAGTCACCGATTCAGCGGGTTGTACAGCCCGCGATACGGTTACATTGTACGTGCAACCCAATGTTTATGCGCCCAATGCCATGAATCCAGATTCAAAAAATGGCAACGAGGCGTTTACGATTTTTAGTAAAGAGAATTTGCCCATCCGCCGTTTAGCCATTTTTGACCGTTGGGGAGAACATGTTTTTGAAGCTAAAAACATAGAAACGAACGTGTTGGAACATGGTTGGAACGGTACATTTAGGGGGCAAAGGGTGCAACAAGGCGTATATGTTTTTTATGCAGAAGTTGAGGTTTTAACAGGTAAAACGGTCATTTTGCAAGGCGATGTGACGGTTTTGTATTAAATGATGATATTGCTGTATTGTTAGATAGTTGTATCGTTGATAACCATTCAGCAATCTAACCATACAGCAATATAATCATTTAATTAACCCATTCCACCTTCTCCTCAATAGACCTTCGCTGCGGTGGCAAATCTGGCATATTGTGATAACCCATATAAAACAAGCCCAAACAGCGTTCGTCATCTTGCAAATCCAAAAAATCGCTACCACGTTCCGTTATGGCTGAAGGTGAACTCCAATACGAGCCAATATCGTAAGCCGTACACGTCAACCACATATTTTGAACAGCCATAGAAACCGCCGCAATTTCTTCCCACTCGGGCAAAATGTCCTCGTGGCATTTCATCAAAATGACAATGACACAACCTGATCGCAAAGGATTTTCGGCTATTTTCTTCCTTTTCATATCTGTTTGCTCCCCAAGGGGTGTCAACGTTTGATAATCTGTTAGTAAAAAATCAGCTAATTTTTGCAAAGCGCCCCCCCTCAGTACCCGAAACCGCCAAGGCTCAGTGAACTTATGCGTCGGTGCATAATTCGCATTTTCAAGCACTTGCTCGATGATGTCTTTTGGTATTTCTTTCCCAGCAATATATGTTTTTGGAAAAATAGCCCGCCGTTTTTTTATTAGGTCGTTGAGTTCTTGAATTGTCATTGATTGCGTTTTTTGATATGAATTGAGACCACTGATTGAACTGATACGACAGATTTTCACAGATTTTTCTTTTCCCTTCAAAATGACAAAAAAAAATCTGTGAAAACTGTCGTATCAGCTCAATCAATGGTCTCCTAATAAATTTTAGCTTCTGTTAAATAGGTTAAAACAACATCTGGCACAAGGTACTGAATAGATTTGCCTGATGTCAAGCAGTTGCGAATATACGTTGCAGAAATATCCATCAA
>JANMJN010000514.1:0-12603 GCA_031371355.1 Saprospiraceae bacterium | reverse complement strand
AAGCATCGGGATGATGAGGTGAAATAGTTTACCTAAGTAGTTCTAAAATAATCTGTTGTTCAGTAAGTCAAGTATTGGATATTTCAAAAATATCCGATACTTGACTAAAATTTTTAAAAATAAAACCAAATAAAACAGAATTAGCTCGCCTCATTCCATTTTTTCAACGGAATTTAAGAATGAAAAAGCCATAAATTTTAAAAAAATGAATCTTGGCAGTGTTTTTGTTTTTAATATATTAAATATCCCCCTTTTCGATATGTATTAATAGTTAGTGCTACTCATATTTTTTACGATATTGAATTTAACAAAACGATGTATCAGATTTATCCCTTAGTTTTTTACAGGGTTCAGAAAAACAGAAACGACTGTTAATCATTGAGTTATATCGTATTTTTGAAACCGATTTTTTTTGAGCAACTTCACTTTTTTTCGCTATGAGAAAAACCTCTATCGCTCTTCGGATGCTACTTTTGGTAGCGAGCATTGGATTCGTGGGCTTATGCAGCGCAACGGCTTTCACATTTATTCGTTCATGGGTTACAAGCTCTGTGAATGGTACGGCTTACCTTGATTGCAACCGCGATGGTATTAAAGACAATATTGAAATTGGTTTTGCCAATATGACGGTTACGCTGGCAGGTCGTTCTGCTGTCGGTGATTCGGTGACGCTGACAACCATAACGGATGCTTCGGGTCTTTACCATTTCGTAGGTCTTGTAGCTGGGACATATGCCGTTCAGTTTGGCTTCCCTTCTGGCACAACCGCACTCAGTTATTCACCCCCAAATACAGGCAGTCAAGTGAATGCTTCAGGGCGAACTATCCCCCTCAGTATCAACGGCTCGGATGACATAAATGGGGTGAACGCAGGGGTTGTTGACCAAACAACTCCGCGAATACAGTTTACAAATCCATCCATTGCTGCTTATGTGAGTGGCGATACCGTTATCGTTGAGTGCGATAATTTGCCCATTATGGATGCCTCATGGGTGACCGTGACGGACAATTCAGGTCGGTTTTTTGCCGCAACTTTTGCTGATTTAGATGAAAAAACAGGTGTCTGTAGCCGTGATGGTTATCTCAAAATATTGCATTGTGTTTGGTCTGCCAGTGATGTTTGTGGAAACAACAGCCAAGCGGATATTTATGTTAAAATAATTGACAACAAAGCACCGACTCTTGCCAATGTACCTGTCAATATAACTGTAAAAACAGTATCTGGAGAAGTTATTCCGACTGCCCCCTCAGTAACAGCGACTGATAATTGCATAAATACGAGTTTAGCCGTAACATTTAATGAAACAGAAGTCAACAACGCTTGTGGTAAAATTATTACCCGCACATGGGCATCTGCCGATAATTGCGGCAACCGTGTTTCTGGTGTTCAAAATATCACTGTTATTTCATCTCAGGCATGTTTGAATAGTGGTAACCCTCCCTCGGATACTTTTCATATAGGTTTGCCCGGTGGTAGTAGTCTTCAGACTTGCCTTGATTTGGGCGGTTTGGGTCGCACAATACAAAATATGCATCATTGTGGTACGGGAGCGCAACTTCTATCGGTTTCTCCTGTCAACGGAACGTGTATTGATGTGACGGTTACGACACCTTTATCGCAAGTTTCAACGGATACATTTTGCGCTATTAATTGCACATCAACGGGGGATTGTCGTAATATGGTATTGATTTTCAATAGTGTAGCACGTTTCCCGCCTTGCAACGTTATCAGCTCGAGAGATTTAGCAACCATTAATACAGCAAATTGTGCTGCAAAGGGTTGTTTTTGCTTGGCTGATAATGTTGATATCAATGATTTGAGAAATAATTATACCATCTCAGATAACAATGTTGCGTATTCAGGTGGATATACAGGCTGTAATTTTGATACGATTTATTCTTATACGTATTTTACTGTGCCTGATATGGGCACTCGCGGACCCTATCGCCTTGATTATTGGCAAATAAACGGTACGAATCGTTCGATTGCTTCATTCAATACGATTCAACAGCTTGTGGATTCTATGAATGTCTGGGACCCGATTGGTCAATGGCAGATTGACCCTATTGTATTTGCGATTTCAGGCGGCTCGACGCGCAACACGTATGGTCAAATGAAAATTACACGACTGTCAAATCGAGCTTATGGGTTTTTGGAACTCAATTTGGGTATCATTTCTAATGGTATCCAAATGTGTGTGACAACGGGTCATCATACCATTATGTTTAGGAATAATGCATCGGGCTGTTCGGATACAATTACAGTTCGAGTAGTTTGCCCCGATTCAACGTCTGGTTTCAAACCTCATGCAATGGATGATGTGGCGACGACGACTAAAAATCGTCCGATTACCATCAATATTTTGGCAAATGATACCTTATTTGGCAGTTTGTCGAGACCCCTCAGTATCATTGGCATTCCAAGACGTGGAACAGCGTCTGTATCAAGCAATCAAATTGTTTATTCGCCTGCCTTAGATTTTTGTGGCGGAAAAGATACTTTGCGCTATGAAATTTGTAATGCCAATGGCTGCGATACAGCTGATGTTTTTTTAACGGTTAATTGTGATTCAACAACAGGTGGCACACGCCTTGTTGCTGTGGATGATCGCATTTCTACGCTTAAAAACACGACAATACGTTTCCGCCCACTTAATAACGATACCATTGTCGGTGGCTTGTTGGCACTTGGCGTCGTGATTGCTCCACGACATGGCAGTATCGGTTTTAGCGGAACAGATTCCTTGATTTATACACCCAATATTAATTATTGTGGTTTGGATACGATGGAATATAGGGTTTGCAATAATGCATTCGTATGCGATACGGCGACCATTTTCATAACAGTCACTTGCGATACCACAGGTGCTAGCCTTCGCCCTGTTGCTGTTGATGATGTCGTAACGACTCAAAAAAATTCAACCATTACGGTTAATGTTACGGCTAATGACATACTCAATGGCACTTTAACACGACCGTTACTTGTCATACGTTTCCCGACGCATGGTTCTACGACTTCTCAAAATAATCAAGTTATTTATACGCCCGATCCTGATTATTGCGGAAGCGATTTCTTCGATTATGAAATTTGTAACGCCTTTGGATGTGATACGGCAAGGGTGAGGGTAACGGTTAATTGTACAACATCAGGAAATACACGTCTTGTTGCTGTAGATGATCGCATTTCAACACCTAAAAATACGAATTTTGGTTTCAAACCAACACGCAACGATACCTTAGTCGGTACTTTAACAGAGTTGAGTTTGATAAGCAATCCAAAACATGGCGGCATCACTTTCGTTGGTTTAGATTCTTTGATTTTTAAACCCAATTTCAACTATTGTGGTAACGATACTTTTGATTATCGCATTTGCAACAATTTAGGTGCTTGTGATACAGGCAGGGTCTTTATTACGGTGACGTGTGGCAACGATACCCTAACAACGGCTCGTCCGAATGCTGTAGATGATTTTGCGCAAGTGAAAAAAGGTCAAACGGTAACGGTCAATGTCATGGGCAATGATATTTTGAACGGTGCTTTGACAAGTATTGCCATTGTTCGACAGCCGAGAAATGGAACAGGGCAATTGGTTAATAATCAAATTACATATACACCTAATCCCAACTTCTGCGGCAGTAACGATACATTGAGTTACGAAATCTGTAATTCATTGGGCTGCGATACAGCACAAGTTGTTGTCTCAATCACTTGCGATACAGTGACTCCGACGCGCCTTGTCGCCATTGACGACCGCATTACGACGCCTAAAAATACGACAATTAGATTCAGACCAATCAATAATGACACCCTAATAGGAACACTTTTAGCTGTTGGCGTGGTGACAGCACCACGCCATGGCAGCATCGGCTTTTCTGGTACAGATTCCTTGATTTACACCCCAAATGCTAACTATTGTGGCTTAGATACCATGGAATATCGTATTTGTAATACGGATTTCGTATGCGATACAGCGACCATATTCATTACAGTTACTTGTGATACGATACCGACTTTGAAACCCGATGCCATTGACGATGTGGCAACCACAAATAAAAATCAAGCGGTCACAATCAGCGTTTTGAACAACGATATTTTGAATGGTACTCTAACGGGACCCGTACGGATTATTGGCACGCCAAAACGAGGCAGAGTAACGTTAACGAATAACCAAATTGTTTATACACCGAACCTGAATATTTGTGGCGTTAATGATACATTGACCTATGAAATCTGTAACACTAATGGTTGTGATACAGCGAGAGTCATTATAAGTATCAACTGCGCGAGTCTTCCAGACCTACGCCCCATCGTTGCGGTTACTGACAATATTACCACGACTAAAAACACATCGTACACATTCCGTCCAACCTTGAATGATACGATAAGGACAAAGCTCATGGCTCTTTCTATTGCTACGTTGCCACGACATGGCAGTATCAGTTTCACAGGTTTGGATACGTTGGTTTACATTCCGAATTTAAATTATTGCGGTAGAGACACTTTTGAATACAGCATTTGTGATACGGCGTTTAACTGCGATAAAGCCACCGTTTTTGTCAATGTCACTTGCGATAGTCTGCCCACATTGTTGCCAATAGCGGTCAATGACTTCGATTCAGTCCTTGTTAATAGGCTTATAATCCTCAATGTTTTGAGAAATGATACCTTAAACGGCAGTTTAACGGGACCCCTCAGTATTATTAGGCAACCGACGTTAGGAACGGTAACACTAAACCCCGATGGCACGATTACTTACAAACCGTTTGCAGGTTTCTGTGGCGCTAATGATGTATTTAGTTATCGCATTTGCAACGCCAAAGGTTGCGATACGGCAACCGTTACTGTAAAAGTGATTTGTGATTCAACGGTACTCAATAAGCCGCCTGTTGCAGTTCCTGATGTCGTAACGACGACTAAAAACACGCCCATTCGCATCATTATCTTAGCAAACGACACCCTAAATGGGCGTTTGGACAGTATTAAAATTATCCGTTCACCATTATTAGGCACAGCTATTTTGGGCAGTGATCGGGTTATTACATACACGCCTGATTCATGCGGATTTACGGACTCATTGATTTATAGAATTTGTAACCAAAGAGGCTGCGATACGGCATTAGTGACCATCAAAGTGCCTTGCGACCCTGTATTACGCAAACCCATTGCCAATGACGATGCCGTACAGACGGTTAAAAACCGTTCAGTTGTCATAAATGTGCTTGGTAATGATTCGCTTTTCTCGGCAAGTTTAACGTCGATTAATATATTCAAAAACCCTGTAAGAGGTATTGCATTGATTGAAGGTAATCAAATCCGTTATTTGCCTAAAACCGACTCCTGTGCATATCGTGATACTTTCTCTTACATCATCTGTACTTTGAATGGTTGTGATACAGCAGATGTTATCGTCAATGTCTTTTGCAGTGAAGACAGCCTTTTGAAACCCGTTGCTGTTTTTGATATTGCTCGAACGAAAACGGGGCAACCGATAACAATAAATGTTACGGTGAACGATACTTTACGAGGTGCAGATATTTTCCGAATCATTCGTATTCCTCAAAATGGAATAGCAGTGTTTGATTCTTTTAAAAGGATAATTTATACGCCAAGTAGGGCGTTCTGCGGCAATGACACGCTGATTTACGAAATTTGTAACCGCAACGGCTGCGACACTGCCATAGTAACCATTAAAATAGACTGTTTACCGCCCGTAGCACTTGATGATTCGGCGAAAACACGTTACAATCAGAACGTGACCATAGCGATTGTCTTGAATGATACCTTAAACAGTGCGGATTCTATATCCATTATTAAGATACCTACAAAGGGTTTAGTGACCATTTTGGCAGATAAAACGGCAACCTATACACCCGATCTTAATTTCTGCGGCAAGGATTCTTTCCAATATGTCTTGTGTAATCGCTTCGGTTGCGACTCGGCTTGGGTACGCATTGACATTAGTTGCGGTGATTCATTGGTTATTTTTAATGCCATTTCGCCTAATCAAGACGGTAAAAACGATGGTTTCTACCTTCGAGGCATTGAAAACTATCCAGATAATGAAGTTGTCGTATTCAATCGTTGGGGCAACGAAGTTTATCGCAAAAAAGGTTACCGCAACGACGAAGCTTGGCAAGGTACTTGGAATGGTAAGACATTACCTGATGGAACGTACTTCTATTGCATCTATCTCAACGACCAGAATGCGCAGAAATACACGGGCTATCTTCAGATTATGAAATAACAACAGACGAATTTTACAAACTTTACAATTCTTACAATCCTTACGAGCGCAGTGGTGAAAACCACTGCGTTTACTTTTGTATAGAAGAAAAATATCTAAACATAGTTTTTTTTTATAAGACATTGATTTTCAATAAATAAGGTTGCCTAAAATGCCAAATTTTAGGTAGGCTATTGTTATTTGATTTCGACTTACAATTCAAAAAGTGTTGCTCGATAATATTATATACCTATTTTTGTAAAATATCTTAATTTTAAATTTATTGTTTTCACAACTTTCAGCTTGACATTTAAAACAAACATTATGAAAAAGTTATACAAGCTACTATTGTCCCTCCTGTTGCTCCTTTTAGCCTATGTGTCAGAGGCTGCTAATATTACAAATATTAAGTCAGGTAGTTGGTATGACGCATCCACTTGGGATTTAGGACGTGTGCCTACAACAACTGGTGGCATAAACGACATTGTCACAATAGCAGTAAATACAACTGTCACTGTTTATGGTGACTATACGGACTGTGACGGTTTGATAATCAATGGCTTTTTAGATGTCGGTGCCACCAATTTGACCATCGGCGGGCGCGATTTACAGACTGATGAGCGAGCTGTCCGTAATGCTTCATGTATCATCAACGGTGGCTTGAAAATCACAGGCGATTGGAGTCATCAATTCAAAGTCTATGGCAACGTCAAGTTCAATACAGGTTCTACATTTGAGATGTCCTCAGGCATGATGATGATTGATGGCTGTGCATTTACGGAAGCATTGAGCGTACCTGCCAATACACCTCTGTTGGATGTGGCAGGTGCTTCAAGTTTTTCATCAACAGGTGGTTTGATAGTTATGTTCAATCCACATTATCACGCAACAGGTCTAACAATCAAAGGAGCAAAGCATTTCTACAATGTTTCCTTTGGCAACAACTTGGTATTATCCACTTTCGCTTGTCGAAATACCAGCGATTTTCTTATTTCAGAAACAGATAAACCAACATTTGGTAACATCAGATTGGCTTATTTGCCCAATCCAAACCGACAAAACCTTGTCGTACTCAATAATGTTTCTGTTTCCGAAAATGTGGAATTGAGTAATGGCGTATTGGTTGGTTCAGGGCGGTTGAAAGTGGCTGGTAATCTACTTATCGGTTCAGACGGACGCATCGAAATGGACGTGGAATGTAATGGCAATTGGCAACAAAACATCTGCACTTTTTTGTCTAATACATCGGCAATAATCAAAGGAAATTTATATATCAACAACCCTGACCGTGTTCAGACCAGCCTCAACCTCGATATTCAGAACGGGACTATCCAAATGATGCGCGGCAAATTTGACTTGAATAACAAAACAGTTTCTGTCAGTTCTGCGCCTGTTGGAGCATCGGCTTCGACTTATATTGTCTCGCACTACCAATATTCAAACGTCGGTACTTTGGTTATAAAAAACCTATCTGGACGTACTCTGTTCCCCGTTGGCACTGAAACCACCTATTTGCCAGTGGCTTTAACGGCAGCGAGTGGTGATTTCAGCGTCTCAACAAGACCCCTCAGTATTTCGGTAGCGAATGGCAGCTTTTCTATCAACAATCAATGGGACATCAACCGCGTATCAGGTTCAGCTTCTACGGATATTGAAGTGCAATGGAATACGACCAATGAAAGTGCCGATTTCTCAACCTATCGTGCCAATGCAAAGCTGAACCGATTTGACGGCAGCAATTGGCATCCCCTCAGTACAGAAAGTGTTTCAGCACCTATCAATAATGTTGTTACAGGTGTCGCCCAAAACATCCAAAATTTTTCTACTTTTACAATGCTTACACAAGCAGCATTACCCGTAACATGGAATCGTTTTACAGGTAAAATCGAGAACAATGAAGCGCATTTATCATGGGAGACCGCAACCGAATTGAATAACGCCAGTTTTGAAATTGAAAAAAGTATCAACGGTGCAGCGTTTGAGTCAATTGGTTTTGTCAAAGGAGTTGGCAATTCTGCAAAAATCAATACTTACAATTTTGTAGATAAAAACTTTACTCAAACAGCGTATTACCGTTTGAAACAAGTTGACTTTGACAATAAATACACTTACTCTAATATTGTTTCTTTAGAAAAAACAAAGGAGAAGGGCAACCTTAAAATCTATCCGAATCCTCTTTCAAGCCAATCTTTTTTAACTGTTGACGTATCTGAAAACAATCAAAACCAAGCAAATATCACAGTTTTTGAAGCCAATGGACGTTTAATATATCAAAATACTGAGGGGGGCGGCAGCATCAAAATCCCTGTCAACGATTGGGCAAAAGGTCTTTATCTTATTCGTTTGACCACGAATGACGGCAAAACGGTTGTTTCTAAATTTATTAAAAATTAAAATGTACAGTTGTATTGTTGTATGGTTATATTGCTGAATTGCTACCAAAATATAACCATACAACAATACAACTATCAAACACTCCGAATAGAACCCAATCCGCCATCAACACCAAAAATCTGCCCCGTTATCCAACTCGTTTCATCACCCAAAAGGAATGCTGCCATGGCTGCCACATCGTCTGCCGTCCCATATCGCCCAATGGGATGTCGCCGATTAGAAGCCTCTTTCTTTTCATCGGTTGACAAAAGATTTTTAGCCAAAGGGGTATCGGTCAGCGAGGGGGCAATAGCATTAACTCGAATCCGTTGCACCGCCCATTCTGCCGCTAATGCACGCGTCAAACCCTCAACCGCCCCTTTTGCTGCTGCAATAGACGCATGAAAACCCATACCTGTTTGGACAGCGACAGTACTGAACAAAACGACACTTGCCGTTTCCGCCCGTTTAAGTTTCGGTAAAACAGCTTGCAAAACGCCTACTGCACCCAGTAAATTAATGTTTAAATCTTGTTGAAAATCAGCAAGCGAAAGCCGATGAAAAGGCTTTAGATTGATACTACCAGGGCAATAAGCAACGCCATGAATGGTGTCAGGTAATGATGCAAAACTTTGAAAATCATGGCTTTGTGCATCAAAAATGAGGTGAGATACTGAGGGGGTGTCGCCGCTATGTCGCGAAGCTGTATAGACGTTTGCGCCTTGAGCAACCATTTTTTGAGCTAAACTTTTGCCAACGCCTGAACTGGCACCTACAATCAGGTAATTTTTGTTTGTCATAAAAAATCATTTTTTTACAACAAACAAAAAAAAGGGTAACTGGTTTTGAAAAAAATACAGTTACAAATTTTTTATCATTTTGAAATGTGGAATTGAAACCTCTTCAAACATATCGCCTACAACTTGATAGTCCAATTTTTTGTAAAAAGGCACTGCCACATCACGGGCATTCAGTTCCATCACTTCATAGCCTTGAGACCGAGCCAATTGTTCGCTTTTTTCCACCATCGCCCGACCAATCCCTTTGCTTTGCACTTCGCTATCAACTGCAACCTGCCGCATTTTTATCACCTTTTTAGATTTCGGTGTCAGTACCAAGCACCCCCTCAGTATCCACGACTCATCGTAGGCTGCCAGATGAATATCTGTGTATTCATTAGCTAAATCCTCTGCCGTAAAATCTAAATTCAAGGGCAAACGCAATATTTTATAGCGCAAACCCACCGTTTCATCATATTCTGGTGTTGCAAATTCAATTTCTAAAATGTTCATAACGTATTGATTTTTAATGTAATTGATTTTTCTTAGTTCCGTACAGGAGGACAAAAGTAAAATCAGTGAAAATCTGCCGAATCAGTCCAATCAGTGGCCTAAAAAATAATATCTGTTAATCTCATCTCTGTAAAACAACCTTCCGCATTACAAATCCATCTTCAGTTTTTAAGTAAATAAAATAAATCCCTGACGGTAAATTATCTGCTTGGAAGCTAAGGGTATAGCTGCCCGCCGATTGTGTTTGTTGCGCTAATTGTTTAATGATTCGACCATACAAATCATTGATAGTCAACTGAATAAAACTATTTTTTGTCGTTTCATAATGTACCTGAACCGACTCACTAAACGGATTAGGTGACACGTCTAATTTTAAATCATTAGAAGTGAAATCCTTCGTCGCTGTACCAATAATAACAGCCGAATTGGAAGCCACACTCTCATTTTGAAAACGATCAAGAGACGTGACGATATATGTGTAACGCCGCCCTGTCTGCACATTGTCATCTGTAAAAGCCGTCGTATCTGTTGGCGTAATAAATCGAATGGCGCGCACATCTGACAAATTCACAGGCGAATAATCGTCAAAACGATAGACGACAAATTGGCGCACCTTATCCAACTCCTGTGTCGGTATTGCAGGCTTTGTCCAAGTCAATTTCACGTTTGTCGAGTTGCGGGTTGCCACTAAACCTGTTGGTACTGAGGGGGGTAAACTGTCACGCCATTTCATTGTCGGTAAGAGAGCAAGGTATTGGTATAAATTCGTCCGCAACGAGTCTGTAAAACCCAGTAAATTAGCTTTTAAAGACGAATGACTAAAGTAAATACTGCCAAAAACATTGGAATATTGCCGATTCAGCCGCAATTGCGTAGGTATTTGAGTGGCATTCCAATTCGTATCGGCATTGATTCGGTAAGCTCCTTGACCAATATAAATGTGTTTGCCAAAGGCATTATCATGCCACCAAGGCACTAAAATGCTATAATTTGCCACTGACAAACCAATATACCAATACAATTGCGGCGCCGCATAATCGAGCCAACCTTGTTGCAACCATTTGCGAGTATCGCCATACAGACTGTTATAGCTTTCCAAGCCACCCGTTGCTGAACCAAGCGGTTGTGCCGTGCTTTTATTTTGCCAAATGCCAAAAGGCGAAATGCCAAATTTGACCCATGGCTTCACAGCTTTTATCGTATCTGAAATCATTTTGACAAATAAATCCACATTGTCACGCCGCCAATTTCCACGGTCAACAAAACCCCGATTGTAGCGGATATAGGTCGAATCATCGTTCAAAACAAGCCCCGTTTGAGGATAAGGATAGAAATAATCGTCAAAATGCACCCCATCAATATCATAGCGTTTCACCACGTCCAAGACGATAGAAGCCACATAGTTGCGCACTTCAGGTATTGCAGGGTCTAAAATCCGCAAATTGCCATACGCCAAAAGCCATTCTGGATGCTTGCGTGCCACATGGTTTGAGTCCAAAATAGCTGTATTGATGTTCGCAACGGCTCGATATGGATTGAACCAAGCATGAAATTCCATACCCCGTTTTCGACATTCCGAAATCATAAAATCCAATGGGTCATACTGAGGGGTACGTCCTTGTTGCCCCGTTAACACATCAGACCATGGCTCAAAAAAGCTCGAATACAGCGCATCGCAATAACCCCGAATTTGAACAAAAACGGCATTTAAACCTGCCTGCTTTTGTAGGTCAAGAATTGCCAAAAACTCTTGTTTTTGAGCAGCAACAGACAATGATTTGCTGGAGGGCCAGTCAATATTTGATACTGTAGCGACCCATGCTGCTCGAAATTCTCGTTTCGGTGGTGTTTGACTAAACAGTAGTTTTGCAAAGCAGATAAAAAAGAATAGTGAGGTAATTTTTTTCATGTGTAAATGATTTAAAGTGAAGGTATAGTAAACAGAACTCTGATTACTATACCTCGTTCAACTCACGACGAATGATCCGCAATAATCACCCATTTTCCCTTGATTTTTTCAAAAATAAGAGAAAAATGACCACCCACATCCCCTTTTTCAGGTCTTGTCAAATGCCATTTCCCAACGACGAAACAGTGCTTTTTGCCCAAAGGCTTGATTTTCAAAATATCAAATTTGAGCGTACCCATTGCCGCACGGTCAGGGTAGCCTTTTTTGTAATTGTCTAAAGTTGTTTGATAACCGTGATTCATACCCGATTTGCCGATAAACATCAAAGAGTCAGATTGCCAATAACCGACCATAAATTGGTCAATATTGCCTTGATTCCAAGCCGTAGTTTGGGTGTTGAGGACGTGCATAATCGCATCACCATCTTGGTTAGACTGGGCTTTAAGTCCTATCATCCATAAGAAACTGAAAATAAGAAAGGTTGATTTTTTCATATTGATTGATTTTTTAGCGAAGCTAAGGTTTTTTCAGGAAAAAAATATCCCCTTCCGAAGGAATCCTATGTATCAGTAAAAAGTCGATTTTTGACCATTCAATTTTAACACTCGTTAAAGTTTTAAACACTAACAATCATGCTTAAACCCTTACGTTTTGGACGGACTATTAAACCTGATTATCCATTTTTTTAACTTTTATTTTTATGAAAATAAACTTTCGACCACCTGAATGGTTGTTTGTTCTCTACGTTTCTATTATAGTCGCCCAACTTTTTTGTCAAAACACTAACAATTTTTAACAATTTTTC
>JANMJN010000493.1:0-2335 GCA_031371355.1 Saprospiraceae bacterium | reverse complement strand
GAAAAGTCATAATTGAAAAACGAATAGCCTTGAAAGGGTGTGATATGCAAGTAATGGGTAACGCCTATTGAAATTGATAATAAAAAATTGAAAAATACAATGTACCATAAAACATCATGGGTATTCTTTATACTCGCCTTTTTTCTGATTTCGATGTCTTTTTCATCAAAACGCAACACCTTCCCGATTCCCGCGGGATTTCGTACCTCAACAGTATTAAGCACAAATATCAAGGACAACTTATCAGAATATGGTTTTTTTGAGGGTAAAATGGCGGATCAAAAACCTGCAAAAGGCGTTGTGCCTTATACCTTGAATGCACCTTTGTTTTCAGATTATGCTCAAAAATTGCGTTTTGTACAACTACCAGATGGTCAAACAGTGAATTTTAATGCCGATTCTGTTTTTCAATTTCCGATAGGAACAAAGATTATCAAGACGTTTTTATATCCTAACGATTTTAGAAATGCACAAAAAGGGCGGCGGATTTTAGAAACGCGTGTTTTGTTGCATGATGGTGACGGCACTTGGGTTGCATTACCTTATGTTTGGAATGATGCACAAACAGAGGCAACATTGGAGGTTGCAGGTGATTCGAAAAAAGTGAGTTTTAAAGATGCCAAAGGACAAAAACAGTCGTTTGAATACTTGATTCCAAATGTTAATCAATGTCGGGGTTGCCATATTCGAGGGGATAAAATGTCGCCTATTGGACCTTCTGCACGTCAACTCAATGGCGACTTAGATGCTCAAAATCAATTGGTTGCGTGGAAAAAAGCGGGTTTACTGAGGGGGTTGCCTGATGACTTGACGCATGTACCAAAGTTTCCGAATTATGAAGACAATACGATTTCGATTGACAGCCGAGCAAAGGCTTATCTCGATATTAACTGCGCTCATTGCCACAATTTACAAGGACCTGCGGTGACTTCGGGCTTGTATTTAGATTGGAAAACAACGGACTCAACAGCGTATGGTTTTTACAAAACACCCGTTGCAGCTGGTCGTGGGTCAGGAAATTTGAAGTACGATATAGTGCCTCAAAAACCCAACGAAAGTATTTTGTTGTATCGTTTGGCATCCATTGACCCTGGTGAAATGATGCCAGAAGTGGGTCGGAAACTCGTTCATACTGAGGGGGTCGAATTGATTCGAGAGTGGATTAAGACAATGAAGTGATTTCGTTGGGCGTTTTAGCAATTTACAAAAAACAAACAATATTACTTTCTATGAGCCATTACAAACAACTCTCCGTCGCGCTTATTGCGCTCACATTACCTTTTTTATCAAAAAGTCAAGTAAAAATTACTATAGATAACGTGAAAGCGACTTACGCGGCTAATGAAAAAGCCGCTTTTCGCATCAGTTCTAATGTAGCGGGTAGCATATCATATGCCATTTTCTATGATCCCCGCGACGCCCATTCAACTATAAAAAAAGGCAGTTTTACAATTCGACAAGGACAATCAGATACAGTAGTGTTGTTCGGTTTGCCTCACGCGGGTGTAGTGTTTTTCAAAGCAGAACAAAATGGCAACGTCGCAACCGTCAATGTCGCTTTCGACCCCCTCAGTATTCAGCCGATAGAAACAGAACCAACGGATTTTGATGATTTTTGGAAAAAAGAAAAAGAAAAATTGAAAGCAATATCCATCAATCCTCAATTGACCTTGAAAAACACTTTACCTAACGGTTCAAAATTGTATTTTTTGAGATTAAACAATGTGGATGGGCGTACAGTCAATGGTTATATTGCGATTCCTGCGGGCGGTGGTAAATTTCCGGCTGTCATACAGTTACCGCCTTTTGGTACCACCCCTTTCGACCCAGATGCTTTTATTGTAACTGATTTTGCTGAAAAATGCCAATCCATCATTGTACAATTGACAATGCACAACACGCCACCGAATCAAGAAGACCCCAATGCCTACAGACCTGACGACTTGACCGACCCAACGAAATATTACAATCGGTGGATGCTGTTAGGTGGTTTGCAAGCGATAAATTATGTGGCTTCGCGGACGGATTTTAACGGTAGTTTGGGGCTTTGTGGCAATTCGCAAGGAGGTGGATTGGCTTTATCGTTGGCGGGTTTGGACGACAGAGTAAAGGCTGTTTTAGCAATTGCGCCAGCAAATATTGAGCAACAAGGCTCCCGTTATGGTCGAGCAAGTGGTTTTCCACGTTATAATATAGCAGGTGCTGCGCTTGGATTGGATACAAATTTGGTTATAAAAGCTTCAAAATACCACGATGCCGCATATTTTTTGAAGCGATATAAAGGTGCTTTGATGATGCAAACGGGTTATAAAGACGACGTAGCACCTTCTGCAAC
>JANMJN010000476.1:0-6150 GCA_031371355.1 Saprospiraceae bacterium | reverse complement strand
CGGTGGCAACAAGGTTTGCATCAAGTGCAGTGGATTTTCCTTTCGGCATGATAAAAAAGTTTTCATTGTTTTAAAAAAAATTGATTATTTGTTTTAATACGAGACTGTTAGAAAAAAGTTTTATTTTAAATAAAAAAAATAATTTTTTTTTTTAAACATCTGTATATTCTACCCAAACAGCTAATAAAAAGAGATGAATTCGAGCGACATGAGGCTGTCTCAAAAGGTTTGAGACAGCCTCTATTCCCTAACCCTATTTTACCCAAAATGCAAGATGCGTCCTAACCTTGCAAGCTCTGTTATAGACCCTTTCTCGCCCTGTCCAACTCTCGCAAGATGAGTCCAAAGGTTTTTTTATTCAGAAACCCACCTTTGTTCTATGAAGCATAACTTCTTAGAAATCAATTCATTATCTCAACTATACTGAGGGGGTGGATTATAAGGTCATCATTTTTCTGAATTTAAAAAATCTTGCAACAATGAAAACTATCACTCATTTTATCACCGTCTTTGCCTTTTGTTTAACAAACGCCCTAAGCCTTGAAGCAGGCAATGGGACGACAATCAACTGTTTTGAGCTTGCACAAACTTTGGTTGACACTTTAACACCCAATCAACAAAGTTGGACAGATGCCAAAGCAGCCCAAACCTTAATCAATCATATTGATAATAAAATAAGTGATTTAAATAATGAAAAGGCAATGCTTCAAGCCAAATTAGCAGAACCAAACGCACATCTAAGCGACAGACAAATAGACAAAATCGCGGCAGCCCTCAAAGATTTGGACAGCCGATTGGTGGAACTCTCAATCTCAAAAGCCGATATGGACAGATTGGCAAATGACAAAAACCATATCTATACTTTTTCAAAAATAGGAGAAAATGGTGTCCTTAAAGAGACAGATAAGGAGATAAAAATTAAAGGCGCGAATGACGCGCTTTTGATACATGAAATCAGGCATATTTCGCTGTGGTTACAAACGGGCAGAAGTTTGCAATTTAATAGAGATAATTTGTTAATGGTTATCGTTCCCAATGGTACTTATGATGAATTACGGGCTTATCGGGCGCAATATGCTTTTTTACCCAATTCTTTACCCAGACCTATACCAACAGATATTGAGCAAGTTTCGATTGCGTTTGTTGCGAAAATACGGCGTGAAGATGGCACCCTTGCTTATCCACAAATTTATCAAATATGGGCAAACAATCTTAAAATTAACGTGACACCAAACAATGAAAAGCAATCAGCGCAAAGGGTTTATATGGCTGCCATGGCACAATGAAACAGTCATTTTTTGTAAATGCAAGATGAGTCCTATGTATGCAAGATGCGTCCAAGCGTTTTAATTCAAGCTATGATACTTTTATCCGACATAGCAGCATGATTTGTTTATTTTTGTATAGACTTAACCACCTAACACGCAAACAAGAGTTTCTGGCATCTGCATACTGAGGAGGTAACGATACATTCTTTTTCACCAAAAACCCATAAAACAAACGTTTATGAAATACTTAACCTTATGGATACTGTTTTGCGGCACTTTTTTGCAGCAAGGCAAAGGTCAAAACAACAACGAAGCGGATAGTTTAATTAGACTATTGCCGACGATGTCCAATGATACGAACAAGGTGTGGGTATATAAAAAATTAGCAAGTATCTATTTGAGGGGTAAGCCTTTTATCGGTAAAGACTATGCTCAAAAAGGTGTTGACTTAGCATATAAACTCGAGTTTAAACAAGGAGAGACGACTTGTTTGATAGGTTTGGGCCTCATATATAATACAAAGGCAGAATACGCCTTAGCTTTCCAAAGTTTTTTAAAAGCCTTTAAAATCGCAGAAACGACACACAATAAAAAGGATATTAGAATAATTATGGGTCAACTTTCGGGCGTTTATCGAAGTTTAGGCGATTATGAAAAGGCTTTAGAAACGAATTTTAAAGTCATAAAATTAGCGGAAGAAATAAATGTGGATGTTTGGAGCGCATACAGAGGTACAGGAGAAACATACTTAGCGATGAATCGGCTTGATTCTGCATTATTTTATACCCAAAAGGCTTACGACAATCTTGAAAAAAATGGCAATAATATTCATGTCGTGACACTTACGACGCTTGGTGATATTTATAAACAAAGTGGTGAATATAATCTGGCTCTCTCATTTTATCAAGAATCTATCAAGAATTGTATAAAATCAAATAATACGGGTGTTTTGTGTATAACTTATGGAAAGTTGGCTGAATTATATAAACAAAATGGTAAAAGAGAGTCTTCTATTTTTAATTATGAAAAAGAATTGGCTTTAGCTATTGAAGGTGGTTATTTCGAGTATATAAATAGCAGTAGCCGCTTTTTAGCATCGGCTTATGACACTATTGATCCTTTAAAAGCATTAAAATATTATAGAATAGCCACTTCTACTGCGGATAATGTTTTTAATAAAGACAATTTTGTTCAATTCCAAAAAATAAGACTTCATCAACAACAGGAACAACAAAAATTGGTACAAGAACAAGAAAATGATAAAAACAAAATAAGGTTAATCGCTTTATTGGCTTCTTTGGGCTTCTTTTTGGCCATCGCCCTCCTGCTTTATCGCAACAATCGGCAAAAACAAAAAACCAACGCCGTTTTAGAAAATACGTTGACGGAACTTAAAGAAACACAAACACAACTAATTGAAAAAGAAAAAATAGCTTCTTTAGCGGCTGTGCGTTTACAGGAAATAGATGCTCTTAAAACACGCCTTTACACCAATATCACCCACGAGTTTCGCACACCTTTAACGGTCATTCTCGGTATGACGCAACAGATAAAAGACAAACCGGCAGCGTATTTACAAGAAGGTTTAAATATGATTACGCGTAGTGGGCAAAATCTGCTGAACCTCGTCAATCAAATGCTGGATTTGAGTAAATTGGAAAGTGGACATTTGTCCTTGCATTATCAACAAGGCGATGTGGTCAATTTTATGAAATATATTGTCGAAAGCCTCCATTCTTTGGCGGAAAGTAAAGGTTTACAGATACATTTTATCTCTGATTTAGAGCAATTGACAATGGATTATGACGAAACTCATTTGCAGCAAGTCGTATCCAATCTTCTCTCAAATGCTGTGAAATTCACACCAAAAGGGGGTAATATTTATGTATCCCTCAGTATCCAAAGCCAAACGTTTTCTTTTAAAGTTAAAGACACAGGTGTGGGTATTGCCGAAGCCGACCTGCCTTTAATTTTTGATCGTTTTTATCAAGTTGATGATACAGCAACGCGGCATGGTGAAGGTACAGGCATTGGTTTATCATTGACGCGTGAATTGGTTAAATTGATGAACGGAACGATTTCTGTCAAAAGCCAACAAGGTAAAGGGACGGAATTCCAAGTCGTTTTGCCGATACATCATGTAGCGGATAAAAAGGCAAAAAATGAGCAATTGTCGATATTAACGCCGATAATAGATATTTCTATCGCTGATGATGCACCCCTCAGTATCAATCAAGAATTTTTTACAGAAAAACCACTTGTTCTAATCGCCGATGACAATGCGGATGTTCGGGCTTACATATCTTCTTGTTTGTCAACAGATTACAATTTGCTTATTGCCAAAGATGGACAAGAATGTGAAGAATTGGCTTTTGAACACACACCTGATTTGATTATTTCAGATGTGATGATGCCATTCAAAGACGGTTTTGAAGTCTGTCAAACCTTGAAAACAGATGAACGGACAAGTCATATTCCTATCATTATGTTGACAGCAAAAGCGGATATAGATAGTAAATTGCAAGGCTTGGAACACGGTGCGGATGTGTATTTGATGAAACCCTTTAACAAAGAAGAGTTGTTGTTGCGGATTAAAAAACTGCTTGAATTGAGGCAGCAATTGCAGCAATATTATCGCTCGACTATGGATTCAATAGGTTTTGTCATTGCGAGGAACGAAGCAACTGAGGGGGGTAAACGACAAACAACAGAAAAAATCATTTCATCAGCAAATAATGCTGATAACGCTTTTGTTATAAAAGTGCGGACTTTGATTGAAGTCAATTTAAATAATTCCGATTTTGATGTGGAGAGACTCTGTCGTGATTTACTATTAAGCCCTTCGCAAGTGCATCGGAAACTAACTGCATTGACAGGGCTTTCAACCAATAATTTCATACGTTATGTTCGATTGTTGAAAGCAAAAGAAGAATTGGTTCAAAATGCTCATTTTAGTATTGCTGCCGTTGCTTATGATTGTGGTTTTAACGACCCAGCTTATTTCAGTCGGGCATTTAAACAAGAATTTGGGGTGACACCTCAAGCGTGGCGGGAGCAAACTATAGAGTAAGTTTATGGAGAATTGCTTTTCGTTATTTTCCTAAAGAAAAAGGCATTATTACCAAATAATGCTTTTTTTTTTACAAAAACGCAAGATGCGTTCTATTCATGCAAGATAAGTCCAATCTATTTTTGATCTATAACCTCACTTTTGTCATACTAAATGGGGATAGAACCCAACATTGAACTTAGATATTCACTCTTCAAGGGGATGTTTTACTGAGGGGTGGCTTTGTAATTTTGTGATAAAAAAGAAACTACCCCAAAAACCAAATGAATTTCATATTAAAACCAAATGCTGTGCATATTATCATGTTTTAAAACAAACCTTCATGGTTTAAACTATGGGACTCTATTTACAAACATCTATTTTCTTAACAATTTTAAAAAATTTCCAAATGAGAAAGTACATTCTCTATGCTTGCTTCTTAGGGGCAACAGCCACCGCCATGCTCAGTTGTAGAAAAGACCAAACATTGTCGTCGGGCAACACCGTTACTACACCTGTCAATGAGCAACAAGTCAGGCTGGATATTCAAAAAACTTTGCAACAAATCCAGAAGATTCAAGGCGTGGACATGGGTGTTCAGTCTCGTATGGCAGGGCAGTTTATTATTGTTCCGAGCGGGTCAAACAATGCGCTCGCTCAAGCTTTAACCGATGCGGGTGAAGGTGGTATTGTCTATTTGCGTTCTGGCTTGCATACAGAGACATCTGGTATTGTTATTCGTTCAAAAGCCATTGTTATTGGTGAAACGGGTGCTGTTCTAAAAATTAAATCGGTGGCAAGTGTTATGAATCTATCGAATGGTGTGACGCAGATTAATCCTGCTATCCACGTCTTGAATGCACCACAGACGGCTATTTTAAATGTTGAAATTCAACCCACAGATTCAGACGGCAGTACAGCGATTTTGTATGAAAACTCCCCCCTCAGTGCGACGATGTTTTGTACCATCAAGAGCTTTATGTTTGGGGTTATAGTCGAAAAATCTAACCAAATGACGATTATGGGCAATAAAATGACTGCTTCAAGTTTGTGGCAAGCGAATCCAGGTCCAGTTATTGGTGTTTTAGTCAGCAACGGTAAAAGTGCATGGATTGCCAATAATGAAGTGCAGTCTGCTTTTGTCGGCATTTTTACGAGTGACCAATATGGCAGTGTCGTTCAAAACAACACACATAATAATTATACTGGGATTGTTTTGTGCGGTATTGCTCCCAATTCGTTAAAACTGCCCGACGGTCATTTGACGGGAGCAGAATTGAAAAGCAATAATTGGAAAGTGTCTGGCAATAAATCCGACAACAATATCACCTCTGGTTATTGGGTTATTGACGGTTCAAATTACAACACTTTGGAAGGAAATTCCTCAACAGGCAACGGTGCTTATGATATTGAATTGATTGGTCAAACATCGCGGATTGGTTTCCCGATGAGTCCTTGCTTCAACAATACAGTAAGGGCAACTGCTGGACAAAAAGTAAAAGATTGCGGCAACAATAACATTGTTTCAGGTGGTATTATGGTGTCCGATGGTTGTGCCGACCCTGTGCCTAATGATGTGGCGGTGGCATGGGTTCAGTTGTTCCAAAGATTAACGTCAACAACACCAGGCACAAATGTTGTCCGCATCGCAGGCTACGTTGGCGTAGGCATGTACGAAGCACTGTTGCCAAGTTTGACCAATTATAAATCGCTGGCACAACAAATCGGACTTTCTGGTTTGCCAACGGCGCAAAGTGGCGCAACTTATCACGGTGCAGCGAGTGTGAACGCAGCGATGGCACAAACTTTACGCAATTTTTTCCCGACAACATC
>JANMJN010000467.1:0-2862 GCA_031371355.1 Saprospiraceae bacterium | reverse complement strand
TATGTTGCTGTTTCAAAAAGCCATCGTGGAAGGTGGTTTTTGCCTTATTTTGCAATGTTTTAAATACTTAGACTTAGAACGGGTCGAAAAAGACCCCTCAGTAAAACAGCACTACAACGACTTTTTGGAGTTGCTCACACCCGTTGCTAAGACTTTTGGGGCGGAAATGGGTATGCTCGCCACCAATCAAGGCTTACAAGTCTTAGGCGGCTATGGCTATACCGAAGACTTTGAGTTGGAACAATTGGCGCGCGATGTGCGCATTATGAGCCTTTACGAAGGGACAACTGGCATACAAGCCCAAGCGGTTTTAGGTCGCCAAATACCTCGAAATGGCGGAAAAGCCATTGATTTGTGGATGAATGAAGTAAAAAAGGATATTGAAGCAGCTCATTTATTCGATACGCTCAAACCTTACGCCGTTTCATTAGAAAACGAGGTAAATGATTGGAAAACGACGACCCAACATCTATTGTCGGTTGCGGCTAAAGGCGATGCAGAGGTTTTCTTATCTGATGCCACGCTTTATATCGAATTGTTTGGCATCCTGAATGTGGCTTGGCAATGGCTCAAACAAGCCGCTGTTGCTCAAAAAGCCCTCAATGATAAAAACCCAACGGGCGACGAACTACAGTTTTATTCTTCAAAGATTCACACGCTACAATTCTATTTCCACTATGAATTGCCTAAAGTAAAAAGTCTGACAACACGCTTGTTAGATGAAACCGTTTTGACTGTTTTCGATAAGGGTTTTGAATCGCTTTGTTGAGGAATGCGCTGGTTGCAAGTTCCAATCAAAACTTGTGTCCTACAACCTTTACATTTCAAAAGACTTCCCTTTATCTTTTATGCCCGCTTTATAAGAAGCCAACATCTCCTTTTGATGTATTTTCAAATCAAACTCATTGGGGTCAAACGCCTCAACGCCTAACCATTCGAGCATTTCCTCATGTTCTTCATGGTCAGGATTCGACAAAGTTTCTTTCAAGTCTTCGTAACCCCAAACACCGCCGCAATCTTCGGGTGGGCACGCTCCTTTTCCTGCAAGGAGCAATGGATATTGCTGTTTGGCATCTGGTGGCAGGATTTTTTCTAAAGTCACGCGGTGCATCCAACCGTCACCAAAATCGTATTCATACATAATATGAGCCTTCTCACGTTGTAAAACACTATTGAGCTTCACAGGTCGCTCATCTATCATGTCAACATCTTCGTCAGAGAAAGGAATACCGTAATATTGTCCGTTAATCATAAACTGATGCAAATGACAGTTGAACCATCCCATAGCCCCTTGAATACAGCAATGCAGTAAATAAAGGCTGATATCCTGTGGTACTTGTAGTTGCCGCCAAATCGGTGGTTTGGTCGCACCTTCTAATTGAACTTTAAGTTGATAGATATTAGACATTGTTTGTTCATTTTGGTGAATAATTAGGTTTTTACTGATCCAAAGGATTCCTTCGGAAGTGGGGTAAACCTTTGTAAAAATACAAAACTATTGCATTTCCAAATTGTTTTTAAAAACTTTTAACCTAAAAATAAAGTTTATAGGTTGTGAGATTTCTGTGATGTCTATTAACCACCTTTGCAGTATAAAAAATATCTGTTCAACAAATTTAAAAAAGTCACGATGAAAATCATTATTATGTCCGTCTTCGCCATACTTATGGCTTGCCAAGTAAAAAACACCCCTCTCCAAAAGGAGTCCTCTGGACAGTATATCGCTGCTTCTACAAACCCAACCACCATGACGGTTGCGGACGGCGATACAACTATAAAAAAAATTGTCAAATCGGAGGCAGAATGGAAAAAACAGTTGGGCAATAGCCTTGCCTACCAAGTGTTACGTGAAAAAGGAACGGAACGTGCTTTTTCTGGCAAATATTGGGATAACCATGAAGAGGGTACTTATTACTGTGCTGCTTGTCATTTACCACTATTTTCAAGCAAAACAAAGTTTGAATCAGGCACGGGCTGGCCTTCGTTTTATGAACCTCTCAAAAAAGCATATGTGGACGACCACCGCGACGAGAGCTATGGCATGGTTAGAAATGAAGTTGTCTGCGCCCGTTGCGACAGCCACTTAGGTCATGTTTTTGACGACGGTCCAAAGCCAACAGGCTTGCGTTATTGTATGAACTCTGTCTCTTTGACGTTTGAGAAAAAATAGATTAAATTGTTGTCTTTTTGTATAGTCAAATTGTTGAGTGTCAACAATTTGACTATACCTTAAAAATAAATAATAATGAATACGACAAATCAAAAATTCAATGTATTGACACCCGAAGAAGAGCGTGTCATCGTCTATAAAGGCACTGAATATCCAGGAACGGGCAAATTCAATAAGCATTACGAGGCAGGCTACTATGTCTGTCGCCGTTGTGATGCCCCTTTATATCGGTCAGAGCACAAATTTGACTCAGGTTGCGGCTGGCCCTCTTTCGACGATGAGATAGATGGAGCCGTAAAAGAAGTGCCTGACGCAGATGGTCGGCGCATTGAAATTGTCTGCGCCAACTGTGGTGGGCATCTCGGGCATATATTTAAAGGAGAGCGATTTACGCCTAAAAATGCACGGCATTGCGTCAATTCTGTTTCAATTGATTTTGTTCCTGCCGAAAAAGCATAACGATTGCTTAATGATGTTAAAAATGCCAACTTTCAAAAGTTGATAGTTTCTTGATACAAAAAAAGCATTGTAAGTTATTGACTTACAATGCTTTATGTTTACTAATTGTGATCTGGCTGGGATTCGAACCCAGGACCCTTTGATTAAAAGTCAAATGCTCTACCAGCTGAGCTACCAAATCTTTCCAACAATTTGTATTGCCTTGCGGCTAATTGCGGTGCAAATATAGAACG
>JANMJN010000442.1:0-10285 GCA_031371355.1 Saprospiraceae bacterium | reverse complement strand
CCGTAAAATTTTTGTTTATTCCGCCTGTCAAAAGCGCAGGAATCGGATTTAGGTCAAAAGCCGTGCCGTCACCTGTCCATCCATGATAGATTTGAGTCGCAAAATTGTCAGCTCCAATAGTACCCGAATTGGACAACATGACCATACTGAGGGGGTTGATACCATGCAAAAAATGGAGATAATCGAGTGCTTGAGTGCGAAATTTGGCGTGCTCCAAAGGGCTCTGATTGTATCGAATCATGTTTTCATACATCAAACCCATAAGGGCTTTTTGCATATTATTGCCCCAAACATAGTCCTCATCTTTCATATATGCTCGATATGCATCCGTACTATTAAGTGCACTCGGATAAAACTCTGCGGTGTTTACTGTAGAATTTTTAAAACTTGTCAAAATTGTCGCCGAAACAGCAGGTGTAATACCTGTTAATGTTGTATAAAAAAGCGCAATGTCATTGTATGTTGCTTCAAAAGAATAGAAATATTCCCATTGAAGGCAATGCAAGCTGGAATAATTGTTTTCAAAAAAAACCTTATAAGAAGTTTGATTGGTTGCGGCAAAAAGCATAGCTGCAGCACCTATTTTTCGAGCTGCGATATCGTAAGTCGAAACTTCTGGTGATGAGCTTTTAAAACCTGTATTTTGATAAATAACGGAGGGATTCGCCGCTGCCCAATCCCAGGCACTGATGGCTTTTGATTTCAAAATATCAGAAAAAGCAGGCATTATAGTCTTATAAACCACAGAAGCATGGGCAAAAATAGAAGCAACAGTTAAAGTCGCATTTGTCGAAACTCTACCATAAAATCGTTTTGCAGCATCGCTATTAGGAGGCGAAGCAATGCTAAAATCAGTCACTGACACTTTATTAAGCACAGAACCATCGGCTTGCTGCATTTTTATGAGCCAATCTAATTCGTATTTAATTTCATCTAAAATATCTGGTACACCATTTTGGCTTTCAGGAATGCCCCAATCATCGGTAAATACTGAGGGGTTGTCTTGATAAGCAAAAAGGAGATTATGGACAGCCGTATAAGCATAGTTGACGTATTTATTGTAGTCTCCTGCATCGTGCCAACCACCCGACAGGTCTTTTGCAGTTGCTGCATTATTCGGATTTTCGACATCTCGGCATGCTAAATCTTGGTTTGCAGCGATATGACAAGCGGCGTGTGTCCAAGCGCCACCATGTACAGTCGTTATCGCAGTGCCACAACGTTGATAAAAAAGAGCATGTGTTGCTGCCCGTAAAATCTTGGTATATATATCATTATGAATAACAAATTTACTTGAGCTCAAACTGTTTTGAACATCTTCAACATAATATTCTCCGACTGCTGTCAAGTTGGAAAAGTCAAACCACCAGACTTTATCGCCTGATTGAATATGTGTAATTCCGTTTTTCCAACTGGTTATAGTGCCACTAAAAACCTCAATGTCATTGTCCCAACGGCGTACTTTGAAAGTTGTACCTGGTGTATAAGTACTTGGTGCATTGAACCCAACTTTTGGTTGAGCAATGACGGCAACTTTTGTATCGTTTGTACGATAACCGAATTGGTCGGTTTTGATATTAAGTGATATTGACATAGGCGAGCCGAAAATTGTCAAGGTCTGAAAAGCAAGTATGATAGCTGTGGATAATCGTCTCATGCGCATCGGTTTTTACTTAAAACAAAAAAGAATATAACTTGCAAAATTTAATTTTGTTTAAATATTTATTAAAATTAAAAAACAAAATTTTAGTTACTAATTTTTATTAGATAACCAAATTTTATTACTCACATCAATAAACTTCAAAACACGCTAAATCTTTCAAAAAATGTTCATCAAAGGTTGCACCAATCCCTAGCCCATCATCAATAAACACTGATCCATTTTCGCCATACACAATGCCGCCAACTACGGGATCAGAGGATAACATCAAAGGCGCGTCTAAATCGAAATGAACAACATTGGGGCAAGCCAAAATATAGTGCATCAAAGCTGACATGGCTAATCGGGTTTCTGAAAAACAACCAACCTGGCATTTTATGCCCGCCGCTTCAGCTATAGCATTGATTTTCAATGCATTAGAAATACCACCTGATTTCGCTAATTTGATATTGAAGTAATCGCAGGCGGCATAATTGACCAAATTCAAAGCATCAAAATGGTCAAAAACAGATTCATCCGCCATAATTGGAATAGGACTTGCCGCCTTTATACGTGCCATACCCACAATATTTCGCGCTGAAATCGGCTGTTCGCAATGTTCAATATCAAAACGTTCGAGCGCATTCAATGTTGCTATGGCAGTAACTTCGTCCCAGCCTTGGTTTGCATCAATACGGAGAGGCAAAGTGTTGCCAATCGTCTCACGAATAGCACGTATTCGGGCAACATCTTCTTTCAATGTTGTGCCTAATTTGACTTTAATGGCTGGAAAACCTTGGTTTTTGAACTTAAAAGCTGAAGCTGCCATACGAACTGGCGTATTTATGCCCACCGTCATATCCGTTGTGATGTTTCGATTGTTCGCCCCTCCGAGGAATTGATAGAGCGGCATATTGGCAGCACGTGAAGCGATATCGTATAGAGCTATGTCAAATGCGGACTTAATGCAGCGATTTCCAGCCAACATTTTGTCCATGAGCCGAATGCAATCCGTTGTTGCTGTTGCATTTTGCCCCCTCAGTATTTTTGCTAAAAATTTACCAGCTTCAAACGCCGTTCCTTGTGTTTCGCCAGCAATACTTCGATATGGATTGCACTCGCCCCAACCGACGATACCAGTTTCAGTGGTGATTCTAACGGCAATACTTTCTGCATTTGTTATGGTTTCAATAGCAATAACAAAAGGTTCTGTGAGTGGAACATTGAGCTTAAAAAGGTCAATTTTTGCTATTTTCATGGTCTTATATGATGGTAAAGTTGCCTTTTCCGATTTGATTGTCATCAATAAAAACGTCTATTTGGTATTTGCCTGTCTTCCATTTGCCATAGTCTTTATAGCCCCACAAACGATGTAGCCAACAAACGCCCCATCCTTCTAACAAGGTAAAATCAGCGAAATAATCAGCAGAATAGACATTTTCAGGGTTCAAACCGCGCCATTTAATACCGAGAGAAATGGGAAATTGAAGCGCCGGAAAGTTGCCTCGCAACTCCCAACCAATTGAGCGCGTTTTACTGTTTTCAAATTGATTGGCATAAATGCGCTCTTCTTTAGGGGTCATTTGCTCATATGGAGATTCAAAAAAGTATAAATTGGGTTCAATTTTCATTTCTTTTGAAAAAAAATCTGATTTGACAGTTTTCAACAAATTCAAAACGGATAATGTTATTTTATTGCTTTCTGCATCAAAATCATTGTCGTCAACTACACCAAGAACTTTATTTTTGAGCAGCCTATTGTAACGACCTTGTAAAAGCACAAGTCCATCGCCATACTCCGTATTTTGTAACGTGCTGTCAAGCGACTTTAAAGCTTTAGCTAAGTCACCATCTATTAATTGTTGTTTAACCAAATCAACATTCGTTCTCATTCAACTCTATTTTTTATTATTCCTAAACCATATTTGTTATTCAATTGTATTTTACCCCCCCTCAGTATTGGCGTTTCAAATGGATTGTTCGAGGTCAACCAAGGACCATCTAAATCTGCAAAATCGCATTGTGGCGCAAGTGCAGCTCCTGCCATAATGCCACACGATGTTTCGGACATGCAACCAACCATAATTTTCAAATTGCGTTTACGAGCTTCGATGATCATTCGTTTTGCTTCGGACAAACCTGTTGATTTCATCAGCTTGATATTGACCCCATGAAACGCAGCTGCAATTTTACTAAAATCTAAGCATCTTTGGAAACTTTCGTCAGCAAAAATTGGTATTGGCGACCCCTCAGTAATGCGGGCGTTTCCGTCCAAATCATGTTTTGGCAGAGGTTGTTCAACTAAAACAACACCTTGCTCTTTGAGCCAAAAAATCATATCGAGTGCGGCATTTACATCCGTCCAACCTTGATTAGCATCTGCATAAAGGGGTTTATCTGTTACTTCACGAATGGTTTGTATGATTTCACGGTCATTTTCAGAACCGAGTTTAATTTTAAGGACTGAAAACTCGGCGGCTTCGGCTACTTTTTGGCGCAATACTGAGGGGGTATCAATACCCAATGTGCAACTTGTCGGCGGCATGAATTCAGGATTTGATCCGATGATTTGCCAGACTGGTTTGTGTTCTAATTGACCTTTTAAGTCATGTAATGCAATGTCAATGGCAGCTTTGGCAGCTGTATGACCTTCACGTAAAGCGTCTATTTCGTTCATAATTGCTTGAATATCAATTATATCCGAATCGTATTTTTCTAAAATTCTACTTTCTAAAACGTCATTGTAAAAAGTAAAAGCCGTATCTTGGTTTTCTCCAAGATACGGCGGCATTGAACATTCACCAAAACCAATTTGCCCATTTTTCTTAATTTCAATAAGAACCAAAGGCGTAGAAGTACGGGCGTAAATGGCAATGCGAAAGGGGTGTTTTAGTTGTAAATCAAATTTTTTAATGCTTAACTTCATTGTTCACTTTACTGCTTTAAATGTCACTCTCTCAAAAACTCCAATTCCTCCTGTTCGGGATTGAAACGAGCGATGACAGATGGCTCACCACGTTCTTTGTTATCTTGTTTATATTTGACAACCAAATCCACCATTTCAAGAATATCCGAACTGACTTCACCATAATGTGTTGGAAAAGGTTTTCCGGACTGATTAGCGGATGTTGAGACGATGGGTTTGCCTAACTGCTTGATTAACTCACGACAAAATACATCTTGCGTAATCCGAATCGCTACACTACCATCGGGCGCAAGTACGTTGGAAGCCAAACCGAAAGATTCATCGTAAATAATAGTCAATGGGCGTGCGTGATAGGCTAAAAGTGTCTCTACACGTGGATGAATGTTGCCGACATATTTTTTGAGCATTTCTAACGAATCTACAAGCAGAACGTAGCCTTTTTCTGGTTGTCGGTCTTTGATTTCGCTGATTTTATTGACAGCTGTTTCGTTCGTTGCATCGCAACCAATGCCCCAAATCGTATCAGTTGGATACAAAATAACACCCCCTTGACGGAGGGTATTTAATATTTCTAAAAATTTTTCGTTTTCAAACATAAATCCTTAAATTTGTTTGTTTATTGAAATATTATTTTGCTAAACGCAACCGCGTTTCAACGATTTGTCGTTTATATTGTTTAAAGTAAGTTAAAACATCAATGAAACGACAAAAGTAGATGCTTTGGTCAAAAACACAACCATTTTTTTTTTAAGCCTAAATAATTTAATCATCAAACGACAAACACCACCTAAATGTATTTAAATAAAATTGTTAAAATATTTTGCTTTTTTACCATACTAACCCCCTCAGTATTGGTGGCTAAACACATCGTGGGTGGTGAAATCACCTACACTGTTGTGTCAAAGACTTCCACCACAAATCGCTATCGTTTTACTATGAAAATATGGCGCGATTGCTACACCAATGGCGGTGCACAATTGGATGGCATCGCACCAATTGGTATTTATCGCAGCAATTCCAATACCGTCATAGAGTCCTTTGGCGTTCCTTTAACAAGAAGAACAGATCGCTTGCCTACACCCAGCATCCCCTGTTTGATACCGCCTGATGTATGCGTTGAAGAAGGTGTTTATGAATGGGAAAAAGATTTGCCCATCATCAATGATACCTATATTATATTGTATCAGCGTTGCTGCCGCAACGAAACCATCAACAATATTAATGCTCCTGGTGATGTCGGTGCGACTTATTTTGTCGAAATAACGCCTTTAGGTCAACAAACAGCTAATAATTCGCCTACTTTCAAAAACTTCCCTCCTATCGTTATATGTGCTAATGAAAAATTAAATTTCGACCACTCCGCTGCTGATGCGGAAGGTGACCAATTGGTGTATTCTTTTTGTCTCCCTTTGGGAGGTGGCGGTAAAGGAGGTAATATTGGTTGTTCTGGAACAACGCCTAACCCACCCTGTTGGCCCGCGCCAAATGACGTGAACTTCAAATCACCGACCTACTCATATTTACAACCTTTGGCGGGCAACCCTGTCGTTAATATCGATTCACGAACAGGCAGAATTACAGGAATTCCACAAACTATTGGACAATTTGTTGTTGGCGTATGCGTAGCAGAATATCGAGCAGGGCAACTTTTGGGCACAGTACATCGAGATTTCCAATTCAATGTTGCAAAATGCGACCCCACAGTAAAAGGGAAAGTGACAGCTGACTCAGTTTGGGCTAACAATTATCTAATCAAGTCGTGCGGCAATCCGATTGTAGCTATCAACAATTTGAGCCTTGACCGTACCTATATTTCAGATTTTCGCTTTGATATTCTTATTCGAAATCAAGTAAAAACTTTTAAAGAATGGAACCCTGTCGTAGCATTTCCTGACACAGGCGTTTATTCGGGTAATCTGTTTTTGAACCCCGGCACACAATGTTCAGATACCATCAATCTATTTTTTCGCATATTTCAATCTGTCAAAACTGATTTTACCTTTAAGTATGATACTTGTGTGGCCGGTGCTGTCACGTTTTTTGATAAATCTAACTCCCCATCTGGTGAAATCATCAAATGGCGATGGCTTTTTGGTGATGGGAGTGAAACAACACTGCAAAATCCTGTTCATCAATACGACACACCCGGCAATAAGAAAATCGTCTTAAGTATAGAAAATGAAAAAGGGTGTAAGTCGGATACGACTCAAAACCTACAATGGCTGCCCGTACCACCCCTTCTATTGGTGGAACCGACTACATTTACGGGTTGTTCACCCGTAAAAGTCTTTTTTAATAATATTTCAAAACCGATTGACTCCACTTATACTATCAAGTGGGATTTCGGTGATGGTGGCAAAGGCACTGCTATCAGCCCAACTTATACTTATCAAAATCCGGGTCTTTATAATGTCAATTTGGAAGTCATATCACCCATAGGTTGTAAAACTAGCCGCAATTTTCCGAATTGGATAAGGGTTAAACAAGGCACAAAAGCAGATTTCATTTATTCGCCAGAACAAGTTACAACATTCAAAAACACCGTAACTTTTTTGGACAAATCGCTTTTTGCGACGCAATGGCAATGGTCTTTTGGCACACAAGGTTACTCAATTAATCAAAACCCTATTTTCAAGTTTCGAGATTCTGGCGTTCAAAGTGTGAAACTTTTGGTCTCAAACTATGCGGGTTGTTCAGATACAATAGTCAAACTCATAGATATCATCCCACAAGTGACCTATTGGTTGCCCAATGCTTTTACGCCTAATGAAGACGGTCACAATGATTCCTACAAAGGCACTGGTATAATTGAGGGGATGAAAGATTTTGATTTGAAAATATTTAACCGTTGGGGTGAGCAAATTTTCCAAACCTCCGACCCCAATGACAGTTGGAATGGTTTGAAAAATAATCGAGGTGAGCCATCTCCACAAGGCGTTTATTTGTGCGTCGTAACTTATATGTCACCGCGAGGTGAAAAGGTTGAACTGAAAAACTATGCAACTTTATTGCGGTAGAATCCAAAAAAACAAAGCGGATAAAAGATTGACACTCAATATTTTATCGGCTTTGTTGTTTTTTACCTTATTTCAACAAAAGAATTAGACCAACTTGAAAAAGATTTATTACTATGACAACATATTACGGTTGGTCTTTACGTCCCCCCTCAGTATGAATATATCTAAAAATTTCATCGTCGTTTTTACCTTTTTCAGCTATAAATTCATCCTTTTTCAAAAAAAGAAAGTAAAGAACTTTCAAACGGTCAAAATCTCACCTATTTTTGACGTTATTTTTTGTGAGAAACAAATCATTGATATAACACATTCAACACGTTGCTATTTTGAAAAAAAGTCAACTAATTATTGGAATCCTCTTTTTTAGCCTTGCAAGTTTTCCCCCCTCAGTATTGCGGGCAAGTCATATCGTAGGTGGTGTCATTACATATAAATTTGTCAAACGAGACACACTTACGAAACGTATTACTTATCACTTTACGATGAAAATTTATAGGGACCTTTACGGCTCCAATGGAACGGGTTTAGATGCTCGTGCCAATATCGCCGTTTTAACACAGGGGGGAAGTGGCGCATACACACTTTACAGCAGTCGTCAAGTAGATATATTAAGTAAAGGCAATGTTGTCATAAACAAACCACCTTGTTCTGAAATACCCGCTAATATTGGTGTAGAAGAAGGTATTTATGAATGGGACGAGGTATTAGTGGAATCAACAACCAGTTATGCCGTAACTTATCAAAGATGCTGTCGCAATGGCACGATTGCTAACATTTATAATCCTGGTACAACTGGCTCTACTTATACCGTCGAAATAACAGCTGAATCCCAACGAACCAATAATAGTAGCCCAACTTTCAATAATTTTCCACCTTCTATTATTTGTGCCAATGAACCCTTGAACTATGACCATTCGGCATCTGATACTGAGGGGGATCAATTGGTCTATAGTTTTTGTGGCGCATTGGTAGGTGCCAGTTCCGGAGGAACACCTGGACCAACGCCATCAGGCAATAATATTGGCAAACCACCTTATCAATTTGTTAGTTATAAGCTACCGAACTATTCGATTAATGCCCCAATGGGTGGTAATCCAGTCGTCAAAATAGATCCAAACACAGGTATTATTACTGGAACACCTAATACTTTGGGTCAATTTGTCGTCACTGTTTGTGTTGAAGAATACAGAAATGGCGTTTTGATAGGCAAAATTTTTAGAGATTTTCAGTTCAATGTGGTATCGTGCAAACGAACTGTTGTTACAGCGATTACAGCGGATTCAACACTAGGCAAAGAGTTCTATCTGAGTGGCTGTGAAAACGTCACTTTTACGATAAACAACCAAAGTTATGACCGAAATAATATTACAAATTACTATTGGGAATTCAATATGCGTGGCGACACTGTGCGCTATTTAGATTGGAGCCCAACAGTTGTTTTCCGAGATACGGGTGTTTATAAAGGTGTTTTAAGGCTCAACCCAAATACACAATGCCAAGATTCTGCCTTTGTGACGGTTAAGGTGGGCGGTAAATTGTTCCCCGCTTTTACCCTTAAATACGATACATGCGTTGCTGGTCCTGTCGCTTTTTCTGGGGATGTGCGGACTTCTATTCCATTAAAATCCATTTTTTGGGACTATGGCGATGGCTTGCGCGATTCTAGTACACTCCTCTCAAGTCATTTATATAAAACACCAGGGACAAAAAATGTCAGTTTTGTTGTCAAAGACCTTGTCGGATGCGTAGGTGATACCACTATTAGTTTCAATTGGCAACCCGCTCCACCAATTCTCATAGTCGAACCCAATACTTTTGCAGGTTGTGTACCGAGCAAAGTCTCCTTTATCAATCGTTCAACGCCTGTTGATACCACGTATAAAATTGTTTGGGATTTCGGAGATGGCACAACTGGTCGAGCCATCAGCCCAAGCCATATCTATATGTATCCCGATACTTTTTCCATAAAACTGATGATAACTTCGCCCATTGGGTGCTACAAAGAAGCGTCTTTCAGAAGTTGGATAAAAGTAAAATCTGTACCCAAAGCAGATTTTGATTGGACACCAAAAGTCATTAATAACCTAAAACCCGCTGTTTCATTTATAGATAGTTCTTCGACTGATGTCATCGGTTGGCGTTGGTATTTCAGCGACAAAGCCTATTCAAATCAGAAAAACCCAGCTTTTAGTTACCGTGACACTGGCGTTCAAACCGTCAAACTCTATGTCCAAAACAGCAACGGTTGTGTAGATTCTATTTTCAAAAAAATCTACATTGAGCCAGAAATGACCTTTTATATGCCAAATGCTTTTTCACCCAATTACGATACGGATAACGATATATTCAAAGGAACTGGCTTTTTATATGGCCTAAAAAGTTATCGAATGTCCATTTGGAATCGGTGGGGAGAAAAGGTTTTTGAATCATCAGACCCCTCAGTAGGTTGGAACGGACAGAAGAACAACGTCGGCTTACAAGTACCCGAAGGCATTTATTTGTATGAGGTGGAATATGTCAATCCTAAAAGCAAAAAAATTGTTATGCGTGATTATTTGACTCTTTATCGGTAGATTGTATTTGGTATTCAGAAATTTGTTCCTCAATAGCTTAATACCTAATACTGGAATACCGAAACAATGTTTTTTAAACAAATTTTTGCAAACATCTTTGATAAGTTAAAACTAAAACATACCTTTGCGT